>DATHKK010000172.1:0-2715 GCA_035489355.1 Candidatus Limnocylindria bacterium | reverse complement strand
GTTCCGGCGTGAGCGGCGGAATAATCTTCGGCCAGCCAGCCGCATTGCTCGTTGCGTTCATCAGGCGGCGTAACGGTGCGCGGGGAGCGGCGTCACGCGCGTCGAGTCTTGCTCGTTGAATCCGACCGCTTCGTCGAGAATGAACTTGGGTCGGCACTTCACCTCTTCGTAGATGCGCGCGATGTATTCGCCGAGAATGCCGACGCTGATGAGCTGCACTCCGCCCATGAACAGGATCAGAATGACGACGGTGGGATTACCGATCGGGAAGGGGAATCCGAGTACCTTCATCACGGCGTAAATAAGGCCGATCAAAAAACTCGCGCCGGCCAGCACGAAACCCATTTGCGAACTCAGCGTGAGCAGGTAGCTGGAAAAACAAATGATGCCGTTGAACCCGATCCGCAGCGAACCGAAGAAGCGGTTGTAATTGCCCTGGCCCGAGACGCGCGGTGACCGGTCGAACTGAATCAGCGTTTGCTTGAAGCCGACTAGCGCCACCAGCCCACGCAAGAATCCGTGGCACTCTTTGAGTTTGTTGACTTCGTTCACGACGCGCCGGCTCATCAGACGGAAATCGCCGGTGTTCGGAGGAATCTCCGCTTCGGCGATGCGGTTGATCAATTTGTAGCCGAGATAAGCCGTGAGTTTCTTGAGCCAGTTTTCACCTGTGCGCGAACGGCGCTGGGCCATGACGACATCAAAACCTTCGCGCCACTTCGCAACCATTTGAAGAATCAGTTCCGGGGGATCCTGCAAGTCCACGTCGATGACCACGACGGCATCGCCGCGCGAGTATTGCAAACCGGCCAAGGTCGCCATGGGCTGGCCGACGCGGCGGGAAAATTTCAACAGCTTGATGCGCGCATCGCGATCGCGGTGCTGAAGGATGACCGACTCCGTGCCGTCCGGCGACGGGTCCATGGAAAAGATGATTTCGAAATCGTCACCGGTGCGTTCGAGGATGGGAATGATGCGTTCCAGGAAGCGGGAAATGTTCCCCTCTTCCTTAAAAACCGGAACGACCACCGACAAAGTTTCTGCCCTTTTCATACCAGATGGAGTTCGACGGAGCGGGTGCGCTGCCGCAAACACGTGGGAATAACATCGGAAACCGGGGCTGGAAACTTGAAGCGCGCCAATGGTTCATTCCACGGCGCCTTTCGGTGAAACAGGGCAAAACTAATTCAGCAGGATTTCGGCGATTTGCACCGCATTGAGCGCTGCTCCTTTGAGCAATTGATCGCCGCAAACCCAGAAGCACAGCCCATTGTCGAGGGCGCAGTCCTTGCGCATGCGGCCCACGGCGCAGTTGTAACGTTCCGCCACGTCGAGCGGGAGCGGGTAACGCTGGTTCGCCGGATCGTCGATGATGTCCAAGCCGGGCGCTCTACCGAGGACTTCGCGCGCTGCTTCCACCGAGATGGGCCTCTGAAACTCAGCGGACACGGCGACCGAGTGTGCGCGATACACCGGCACGCGCACGCAGGTGACGCTCGCGCGAAAGCCGGGCAGGTGCATGATCTTACGCCCTTCGTTTTGCATTTTCATTTCCTCCTTGGTGTAACCGTCGGGGAGAAACGAATCGACGTGCGGCAGCACGTTGAACGCGATCTGGTGCGGATAAACTTCCTTCGTCGTCGGTTTGCCCGAGACGATTTCGTTCACCTGCCGCTCCAGCTCTTCGATCGCCTTCGCACCCGTGCCGGAAACCGCCTGGTAGCTCGAAGCAAAAATGCGCGTCACGCCGAACGCCTGATGCAGCGGATAGAGCGCCATGAGCGTAATGGCGGTGGTGCAATTCGGATTGGCGATGATGCCCTTGTGAAACTTCACATCGCCCGCGTTGATCTCAGGGATAACCAGTGGCACGGAGTCATCCATGCGGAAAGCGCTCGAGTTGTCCACGACCACGCAATCACTGCGCGCGGCCAGAGGCGCGAATTCCTTCGAGATGCTGCCGCCCGCGCTGAACAACGCCACGTCGATCCCGCGAAACGCGTCCGGCTTCAACTCCTGTACCGAGACGTGTTCGCCTCGGAACTTCAGCTTCTTACCGACAGAACGGGCGGAGGCGAGCAACGTCAGTTTGCTCACCGGATAATTGCGCTTCTCCAGCGTCTTGATCATCTCGATGCCGACGGCTCCCGTCGCACCGACCACGGCCACATGCGGATTTCGATTCATGTCAAAGGGGCGGCAGTATAGGCGGTGGAGTTAATGTGTCAAACGGCGCGAGCGCGCATCGACATGCGGTTTCAAAGCGGTTTTGAGGATTGAGACTTGGCCTCCGCGGCGCACTCTCCTCAAAGTCTCGCACACAATGAATCTCGATTGATGCCATGCCTTACGCCGTGCTCCAGATGAACCTGAACGCGCCGAGTATCGAACAACTCCAGCGTGCGTTCCGCTTTGTCGAGGGCTTGACGCCTTATGATGCGCGGATTCTGGGCAACGACGCCTTTGGAATTCTGGTCAAGGATTTGTCCGCCAAACAAGCGGGCGCACTTCAGGGAGCGTTGCGCAGCGAAGGGCTGGAGACGGAAATTGTGGACCAGTCTCACTTGCCAGCAATTCCGCCAACTCACTTCGTCCATCGCTGCGAACCTTCGCCCGAGCATTTGCTCATTTACGATCCAGCCGGCCGCAGTTTTGCGCTTGAGTGGCCGCACGTCTTGATCGTCGCCGCCGGAGCCGTGCGCTTGACGGAGTTCG
>DATHKK010000171.1:0-2183 GCA_035489355.1 Candidatus Limnocylindria bacterium | reverse complement strand
GACGTTCATGCTTGCGCTCCCAGCCAAGAAATCCTCCCAGAAGAAGCGCGACCAGCGTTCGCAGCGCGAAGGTGAATTCCAGCTCCCAGTCCATGCCGCCCTCAATGTAGGACCAAAGTGCAAAGCACAAAATCTCCCGAGACGAAAAGTTTTGAACTCAAAAATTTCCAAGCACGCCGTCTTGATCCCGTCGGAGCAAACCACCGGAGACAACAGGCTGGCAGCACGTTGACGCAGCGGGAAGTCGTCGTACGGTGAGACGACTGGGTAGCCGGTCGCAGGAGCAAGGAGGAGATGAAACACAGAGAGGGCACTTCACACGAAGCCGCGGCGCACGATCGCCAAGCCGGTCCGGCGCGACGCAAAGGTCATCGCTGGCGGCGCAGGTTCGGGATTTTTTTGCTCGTGCTGGCAGCGCTCGCGGTCGTCGGCCGCCTGATGTTGCCGGGTTTTGCTCGGGATTACGTGAACCGCACGCTGGATCGCAATCCGCTTTACGCGGGCGACATTGGCGAAGTCCAAATCCATCTCTGGCGCGGCGCTTACTCGATTCACGACATTCGCATCAGCAAGACAACCGGCAATGTTCCCGTGCCATTCTTCGCGGCCACGCGCGTCGATTTCGCGATTCAATGGAATGCGCTGATGCATCGCAAAATTGTGGGCCGCGTTCTCATGGACGAACCGGAAATGAATTTCGTGGATGGCGGCGACGAGGGCGAGTCGCAGACCGGCGCGGGCGGGCCGTGGCTCCAGATCATCAAGGACCTGTCCCCGTTTCAGATTAACCGGGCCGACATCCAGGAAGGCTCGGTCCACTTCCGCACTTACAAAAAACAAACGCCCGTGGACGTCTATCTGACGAAATTCAACGCCTCGATCGACAACCTCGGCAACATCCGCGATGAGACGAATCCGCTCGTGTCCACGGTGCGGGCCACGGGCGTGCTGATGGACCAGGCCAGGGTAGAATACATGATGACACTGGATCCGTTCTCGTATCGGCCGACCTTCCACATGGCGCTGCGCGTTCTCGGCCTGGATGTGACGACGCTCAATGACTTCGCAAAGGCGTACGGGAAATTCGATTTCGAGCGCGGCTGGTTCGATCTCGTCGTCGAGACGGATGCGAAAGAAGGCCAGCTCACCGGCTACGCCAAGCCGCTCTTCCGCGACCTGAAAGTCTTCAGCGTCACGGCGGATCTCAAGGATGAAAACGTGCTGGAATATTTTTGGCAGGCGTTGGTTGGCGGCACGACCAGCGTGCTTAAGAATCACCCCCGCGACCGGTTCGGCACGCTCATCCCTTTCAGCGGCAACGCGTCGCACGCCACCACCGCGGATATTCTGGCCACGGTGGGCAATGTCCTGCGCAATACCTTTGTTCGTGCCTATTTGCCCCGCCTCGAACCCGCGCAGCAATTCGAAGGGATTCAGTTTGAGCCACCTGAGTTCGCGGAGATGATCGCGGTGGGCGGCGCGCTTTAATGGAAGGAGGATGCATGAGCCATTTACGATTTACGATTTACGATTTACGAAACGATTTGCGATCCGGTGCTCAGATTGAAAGGGCGCTGCGTAAATCGTCAATCGCCATTCGCAAATGCATCAGGGCGTGGGCGTTCTCGCTCGTTCTCATCGTCATCGCCGGCTGCGGCAGCGCGAAGCTTGGGAAGGACAAGAAAGACGAGTTCTTCACTTCGGGCAGTCGCGAGGCCGACCAGCGCGCGAGTCAAACGATGGCCAAGCACGAGCAACTCACCGGTTCCGGCGAAGGCGCGGGCGAGAAGGGTGTCAAAAAAGCAAAGGCGGCCAAGCCCGAGGAAGAGGGTGCCTCTGCCACCGCGACCAACAAACCGGCGCAGGTGGAAGGCAAGCTGGCTCTTTTCGATCGGCTCGGCGGTGAGACAGGCATATCGAACATAGTGGCCGACTTCACGCCGCGTGCGTTGAACGACCCTCGCGTCAACTGGCAGCGCAAAGGCATGACGCGCGGAAAGTTCTCTTTGCGCCGCAATCGCGACGGCGAAGTCCTGTGGAGCGCCACGCCTGAAAACGTGGCGGCCTTGCAAAAACATCTCGTGCAATTCCTCGCTCTGGCGACGGGCGGACCGGCGCAGTACGACGGGAAAGAAATGAAACCCGTCCACGCGGACATGCGCATCACGAACCCGGAATTCGAC
>DATHKK010000170.1:0-4171 GCA_035489355.1 Candidatus Limnocylindria bacterium | reverse complement strand
ACCATGATCCAAAGCCAGGTCCGCTGGTGGGTGTTGCGGGAGGTGAGCCACCAGATTGGGTTGAGGATGAGCAGGGTGTTCCGTCGGCGCAGCGCCGCCTCCGGATTCTGCACGCGGCGGCGTTCGACCCGGCGCGCGCCGGATTCCTGCCAGACCCGGGGCAGAAGAAAACTCGCGAGCGCGAGCCACGACCAGCTCAGAGCGCGTGTGATCCAGAGCGCGTTCCAGTAGCGTGTGGAGTTGTTCGCGTAGGTGTTCGCGTCATACAGCCAGAACGGCGTAAAGGGACTGAGATTCCAAAGCGCTCCGAAATTCAGAGCGGCGCCCAGCGATGGAAACGCGATGACAAAAAGCGCCACGAGAACAAATGTGCTGGTCCAGACCTTGCGTTCATTCCGGCTGATCGCGGAAACGAACATTCCGGTGGTCAGCGAAAAGAAGAGCGCGTTGATCAACGCGAGCACGAGCCGCCAAAACTCGGCGCCCGTGACACCGCCCAACAATACAGGAACAGCGAGCGCGGGAACCATGGCGAGCAGCGCGTAGAAGCTGGTGAGTGATGACGCGAAAAACTTCCCCAGCACCACGTCGTAGCCTTTGAGGTCGGTGAGGAACAAAAGCCCGAGCGTGCCCTCGCGCTTTTCGGCGCTGAGCGAGTCGGCGGTGTTGCGGAGTCCTTCCAACACGACGAACGGGAAAGCCAGCCACGCCAATACTTCCATCATGCCATGGCCGACCGGGCCCGCCGCGGCAGTGGACAGGAACATCAACACGAAACCGGCGACGGCGGTGGCGAGGAAGGCGGCCATGCCACGCACCCAGTAGGTGGAACGCCAGCGGGCGCGTTCGCGCAGTTCACGTTCGACGATGGGAAGGAAGGTCATGGGCGGAACTCCAAAACCCCAACGACGAGAAGCCAGGGGGTAGGGCGCGTCTGTCCCCAGCGCGCCGGGGCGAAGTGTGAGCAAGTTCAAGGGTTCTCTGTCGCGGCGTGGCCCGGCGCGCTGCGGACAGCGACGCCCTACCCTTTTGCTTTTTTTTGGATTTTGGAAATTCAGTTCGCCGGCGTGGTGTTTTCACGCGTTGCCCGCCTTTTTAGAAAACTTTCCTCCAAGCAACCTTCCCCAGAACGCAGCGCGCGATTCGAGGCGTTGCGTGGCGATGAGCCGAAAATTCTCGCGAAGATTTCGCAGCGACCACAGACTCAGGAGCACGTCGTTCAAAACGGAGAGAAGCACCCAGGCGATTAGGAATGCGGAGCCAGACCAGTTGGAAAAGGGGAGGTTTTTCACTCCTTCCAGAATCGCGACGAAGGCGCTGAACGCACCAAACGCAAACCACGGCACGATGCAGACTCGCACGATGGCGGTGAGGCCGGCCTGGCTTGACTTGCGATTGCGCAGGCTCAACCACATGGCGAGGAGCGCAAGTGTGATCAAATCGAGCACGAATACGCCAATGCCAGCGATCCACACGCCGATCCACGTGCCGCGATCTCCGCCCATTTGTTTCAGCCCGAGTCCAAGGAAAAGAAAATCGATGGCGCAGACGAGCGCAACGGCGGCGCCGAATTGCCGGACGAGCGCGAGCCATTGTCCGCGCAGGATTTCGTTGACGCTCAGCGGCGTGGAGAGGAGCAGTTCGAGCGCGCCGCTCCGGCGATCCGCGCCGAGGCGACGCGAGGCTTCCATCGCCAGCCAGCATTTGAAAAAAGTGTGCGCCAGGAGCGCCGTCCAGATATAGGTCGCCTCGTCCATCCAATTGTTCTTCTCTTTGAGGAGGCCCGAAATCCAAAGCAGCGCCGCCGCCCCCACCCAAAGCCACACGAGTACGGTTTTGGACCGGTCGCGCGACGCGAGCCAATAGAAGGGATTGATGTCGAGCAGTCGCCGGCGGAAGGCGTCGCGCGCGGACGCCGGGCCGTGAGTCCAAAGTCTCCATTTTTCCTGACGGCAGACAGCCTGCGGCGTGGCGGCTTTATCGTGCCAGACTCGGGGGAGAATGATGGTTGTCAGGATCAGCGCAAACCATCCGAGCGCGTGCGTGATGGCGAGCGAGTTGTAAAACCAATGGGCGTGCGCGGTGCCGAGCACGTTCTTGAAAGTGGCGTCAAACGCAACGAAGCACGCGAAGCCGGGACTCGGCGCGAGCAGCATATATACCTGATCGTGAAACAATTTGTAGAGAGGATTGCCCGGCCTGACTTCGCTGGCGATCCAGCCGACGATTCCTGGCAAGCCGCCGGTCAGGAGAAGAATGATCAACAATGTCAGACCGATGGACTTGCGTTCATCTTTGCAGATGGTCGAGCAAATCATGCCGAGCGCCAGCGACAGGAAAAGATTGTTCACGCACACCAGCACCACACGCCAGAACTCCGACGGCGCGACGCCGCCGAGGAGCAGCGGAATGCCCATCACCGGAAAAATGGCGAGCAATCCGTAGATGGCAGTGACGGAAGAGGCGGCGAGTTTGCCGAGCACGATGTCGTAGCTTTTGAGGTCGGTGAGGAAGAGCAATCCAAGTGTGCCTTCGCGTTTTTCTTCGCTCACGCAATCCGCCGTCGAGATCGCGCCGGCGATGAGCGAGTAGATGTAGGCAATCACCGAGAGCGACACGAAGAGCGCGATGCCGGTACTGCGCGGCGATTCGCGGAAGAGCATGGCCCACGCGAACGAGCCCACGACGATGGCGAGCAGGCCGAAAGTGAAACGGGTCCAGTAAGTGGCCGCGCGGCGCGAGGCCACGCGCAGTTCACGAGTGACGATCGGGAGCAAGATCATGCAATCCGTGACGGCAGTGTCACGGGTTTCGCGCGCGGCGACCAGCCTGCTTTGATCGGTTGATACGAACTCGTGGCCTGGTAGCGGAAATGTTTGAGCAGGCAGTGTCGCGCCCACCATGCGGAGAGAATGGCCGTCGCAAGACTGATGATGAACCAAAGAGCGGTGAAGATGCACGGCATCCAGTCATTCCATGTCGATGCCCGCGCGTTGGTGGCGTTGGCGTTCATGATCCGAGGCAAATAGATAGTCATCATGAAGGCCGTGACTCCGATGTAGAACATCACCCACGGCAGCGCCAGCACTTGCACCGTGCTCCAGAGCCACGCGGTGTAAGAGTGTCGGGATTTCAGGCCGCGCCACATGGAGAGCCAGGCCAGCGCGATTACGTCAGCAAGAAAGATGATGATGCTCGCCGCGGACATCGCGGCAAAAAGCAGCGTGTGCGGTGCGCGCGGATTGACGGGGATGTCCCAGCCGAGGACGAGCAACACGGAATCGATCATCAGGACAAAGATGATGGGGCCACCGAATTGTTGGGCGAGCGCGCGCCATTGGCCGCGAATGATTTCCTTCTCTGTCAGTGGCGTGGAGAGGATCAGTTCGAGCGCTCCGCTGCGGCGATCTTCGACGAAGCGACGGCACGCGGCCAGGGCCAGCCAGATTTTCACGGTGCCGTGGAGAAAAAATCCGGGCAGGAGAAAGGCGCTCTCGTTTCTCCAGTCCTGCGGATCGACGTAGTAGGAAATCGCGAAGTAGCCAGTGATCGCGAGCAGCACCAGGAAGAGCAGGAGGGATTGACCACGAGCCCGGGCGGCGATCCAATAGAATGGATTGAGCGCCAGCGCGCGTTCGCGGAAACGCCGGCGGCGCGCGCGATTTTTGCCGTAGGCGAGTTGCTCGGCGTTTTCCTGCCAGCGCGAGAGTTTGCCCCCTTGTTGCTGCCAGGTGCGTGGCACGATGACGCTGGCGAGCAGGAGATAAATCCAGCCGATGACGTGCGAGACACCGAGCGAGCCCCAGTAAAGTTGTGGAGTGCCAGCGCCGGAATAGTTGTCCGCGTAGTGCAGCGGGCGAGTGACGTCGGGCAAGACGAACCACGGTGAAAGTTCAAGCGCGCCAGTCAGTTTTTTGTGCCACTCGGCGGCCTCCGACGGAAGCCAGAGAAGGAAAACCAGCATCGCAACGGTCATTCCCGCCGCGCCCCGTTCGCTGCGCATGAAGGACGACACGAACATGCCGAGGGCGAGCGAATAGAAGAGCAGGTTCGCGAGCGCGGCGATCATGCGCCAGAAATCCCCGGGCGCCACGCCGCCCATGAGCAGCGAGAGCGCGAGCACCGGAAACAGCGCGATGAGTCCGAAGAACCAGTTCACCGAGGCCGCGAC
>DATHKK010000169.1:0-3024 GCA_035489355.1 Candidatus Limnocylindria bacterium | reverse complement strand
GCGGTGGCAGTCTGCCGAGCCCCGGCTGCATTGTGCTGTGCACGGTCAAGATGGACCGGATTCTCGAGGTGGACACGGCCAATCTCACGCTGCTGACCGAGCCGGGCGCGACCACCCTGGCGGTGTCGGACGCGGCCAATGCCGTCGGTCTCTTTTATCCGCCCGATCCCGGGTCGATGAAGATTTCGACGATCGGCGGCAACGTGGCGGAAAATTCCGGCGGCTTGCGCGGGCTGAAGTATGGCGTGACGCGCAATTACGTCATGGGCATGGAAGTCGTGTTGCCAAATGGCGACGTGACTTTTCTCGGCAACAAGTGCGTGAAGGATGTCGCGGGCTATTCACTCAAAGACGTGTTCATTGGCAGCGAAGGCACGCTCGGAGTGATTACGAAAGTCCTGCTCAAGCTGATTCCCAAACCGCAGACGAAGAAGACGATGGTCGCGACTTACGCGAAGATGGATGCCGCTGCTGAAACGGTGTCCGCCATCATCGCCGCGCAAATCATTCCCTGCACGCTGGAGTTCCTCGATCGCACCACGATCCATTGCGTCGAGGACTACGCGAAGATCGGGCTGCCGCTCGACTGCGAGGCGTTGCTGCTGATTGAAACGGATGGCCATCCCGCCGTCGTCGCGGAGGAAGCCGCTGCAATGGAGCGCATCGCGCGCGAACATGGCTGTCTTGAAGTGCGCGTGGCGAAAGATGACGCCGAGGCCACGAAACTCGCCAGCGCGCGGCGCTCCGCCTTCTCCGCCCTCGCCCGCGTCGCACCGACGACGATTCTCGAAGACGCCACCGTCCCGCGCAGCGAACTCGCCCACATGATTCGCTTCGTGGAACAAGTCGCGAAGAAATACAAATTGAGGATCGGAACCTTCGGCCACATGGGCGATGGCAACCTGCACCCGACTTTTCTGACGGACGAACGTAACAAGGAAGAAATGCACCGTGTCGAACAAGCCTTTGTGGAAATCTTCGACGAAGCGATTCGCCTCGGCGGAACGATCACCGGCGAGCACGGCATCGGCGTGGCGAAGAAAAGCTTTTTGCCGAAATTTGCCGGCGAAGCGCAGATGCGGGTGATGCGCGATCTGCGCCGGGTGCTCGATCCAAATGGGATTTTGAACCCAGGAAAGATGTTCGACTAACGTGCCCCCGGCATCTTGCCAGGTTCCTGATCACTTCTTCGGCTTCGCACCCATGTAAATGAACTCATCGCGACTCAGCACGCCGTCGTTGTTCGCGTCGAAGCGTTCCAACCGTTTGGGGGCGTCGGCCGGATCGGGCTGGCTGGCGAGAAACTCTTCGCGAGTGAGCTGGTCGTCGTGGTTTTGGTCCTTCCTCTTGAAGAGTGCGGTGCGGTCTTGGATTTGTTTCGCGGTCAGCGGTTTGACGACGGCAATCTGCGGTTTGGCTTCGGGGAGTTCGGCTAGCATGGCGCGGAGCCGGCCAACGACTTCGGGTTGATCAGCGGCAAGATTTTTCGTTTCGAGCGGATCTTTTTCGTAATCGTAGAGTTCAAGATCGGCGCTGGCGGTGGAACTGCCGGGGACTTTCCATTCCACGAGACGATAACAAGCGGTGCGCACGGCGCGACCGATGCGTTCGCCGCGCGAATAGACGTGGAAGAGATGATCCTTGGCGCTGAGATTCGGGTCGCACAGCACGGGCACGAAACTTTTTCCCTCCAGGCCTTGCGGCACCTGCGCCGCGGGCAGGCCGGCGAGTTCAACGAGAGTCGGGTAGATGTCCACCGTCTCGACGAGCGCGTTCGTGGCGCGCGTCCTTGCCATGGTCACGCCGGGCGCGGCCACAATCAACGGGATGCGCGTCGCCTCTTCATAATTGGTGTGCTTGCACCACCAGCCGTGATCGCCGAGGTGCCAGCCGTGGTCGCCCCAGAGCACGACGATCGTGTTCGTGGCGAGGCCAAGGCGATCGAACTCATCGACCACCTTGCCGAGTTGCGCGTCCATGTAGCTCACCGCTGCGTGGTAACCGTGGATCATCGTGCGCGCCTGTTCGTCGGTGAGCGGGCTGTTCGTGGGAATGTTGCTGTATTGCCGCAGTTCGCCCCAGCCGCTCGGCGCAAATTTCGGGGCGCCCACGGGCGCGGTGCGCAGCGCAGGCACAGTGAACGACGTGCGATCGTAAAGGTCCCAATACTTTTTCGGCGCGCAGAACGGCAGGTGTGGCTTGAGGAAACCGATCGCGAGGAAGAATGGCGTGGTGGGCTTTGCTTTCGCCGCGCGCAACCGGCGAATCGCTTCGTCCGCGATTTTCCCATCTGGATACGCGTTGTCCGGCACGTCGGCAGATTCCCACGCCGCGCCGCGCGGAAGTTTAGCGACGTCAGTTTCGTTGGCGAAGAGCGCTTCTTCGCGCGTCCGCTTCGTTTTGTTTTCCTGCAACACGTAGGCAATCGACTCCTGTTGAAAGTGCGGCACGCTCCACGACACCGGGTCTTCGTGATTCCCGTGGCCGACGTGAAGGATTTTTCCGAGCGCTTCGGTGCGATAGCCGTGTTGCTTGAAATACTGCGGGAGCGTGACGGCATTCGAAGCCGCCAGCCGGAAGTTCGTTCCCAAATCGTAAATGCCCAGCGTCGTCGGTCGCACGCCAGTCAGGAGCGCATTGCGTGATGGCGCGCACACGGCCTGGTTGCAGTAAGCCCGCTCGAACACGACTCCGCGCGCGGCTAGTCGATCGACGTTCGGCGACTTGATGACCTTGTCACCGTAACAGCCGAGCAACTTTGCGGCAACCGGGACCGCACAATCGCTTACGGGCGTGAAGCAAAATAAGGCAGCGATCAGAACGAACGGTTGCTTGAAATTCACGGCCACATTTTGCCGGAACGCTTTTGCGCGACAAGCCCCGGCCGTCCTCATCATTCTATTTCGGCATTCCGTAAACTTGTTCCCGGTCGCCTTGATCGCGCATCCAGTTTTTCAATTCGGCACGCATCTGTTTCAGCCGGCTGGTGTGGAGCGGATCGGCTGCCAGGTTGTGCTGCTCGTG
>DATHKK010000168.1:0-4677 GCA_035489355.1 Candidatus Limnocylindria bacterium | reverse complement strand
CTCGCGAAGCATTACGGTATCAAACTCGAAACGCGGAACTTGGAACGCGGAACGTCAACCGACGGCTGGCAGCGGGTGGACGGCGTGAAGAAGTTTTCGCGTGGCGGCATCCTCGGCCAAGCCACGACACTCGCAAAACAGTCCGGCGCGTCACGCACCAGTCCGATTCTGCGCGGCAACTGGGTGGCGGAAGTGCTCCTCGGCGACAAGCTCCCGCGCCCGCCCAAGGACGTGCCGCAGCTCCCTGAGGACGAAGCCACGGAGCAGCTCACGATGCGCCAGCTCACCGAGAAGCACAGCACCGACCCGAAATGCTACGGCTGCCATCGCCGCATTGATGCGTTTGGATTCTCGCTCGAGGCATACGACGCCATCGGACGTTTCCGGGACCGTGACCTGGGCGGCCGCCTCATCGAAACGCACGCGAAGACGATGGATGGCGCGGAGTTCGACGGCCTCGGCGGCCTGCGCAGTTATCTGCTCACGCAGCGCCGCGATGCGTTCTTGAAACAATTTTGCCGCAAGCTGCTCGGCTACTCGCTCGGCCGCAGCGTGTTGCTCTCCGACGGCCCGCTGATTTCCGAGATGCGCGTTCAGCTCAAGTCGCACGACTACCACATCAGCACCGCCATTGAGACGATTGTCCGCAGCAAACAGTTCCGCGAGATACGTGGGAAGGAAATGGCGAGTGAGGAGTGATCGGGTCTGATACAGCAACGATGAAGAAGCCGATCTCCAAACTCAGCCGCTCAGTAGCCCGCACGAGCTACGCCGGCCTTATTGGTGGAATCAGCGAATTGCTTGAGGCCGCCCGGAGAGCTTCGGTTCGTGTGACCAACGCGCTCATGACTGCCACCTATTGGGAGGTCGGACGGCGCATCGTGGAGTTCGAGCAAGGCGGCAAGAAGCGGGCGGAGTACGGGGAAGAGTTGCTCAAGCGGCTGGCAGAGGATTTGACGACTCGGCTCGGGCGAGGCTTTTCCCGCCAGAATCTCCAGAACATGCGGCAGTTTTACTCGGTGTGCTCACCCGTTTGGATTCGCCAGAGACTGTCTGGCATTTCAGACCTTTCAATTTGCCAGACGCCGTCTGGCATTTCTGGACTCGAAATTCGAGCGACGACGTTGCGCGAATCCACTCATTCGCAGAAAACAGCTTTGCCTTTGCCTGACCTCGCGCGTGCATTCCCGCTTCCATGGTCGCATTACGTCTTGCTGATAAGCAGGGCACGCAGCCCAGAAGCCTTCGATTTTTACCACACTGAAGCACTGCGAGGTGGATGGACAGGCCCTCAGCTCGACCGCCAGATAAACTCCCTTTTCTACGAGCGCACCGCCCTCTCTCGGAACAAGGCCGCCATGCTCAAGAAAGGCGCCAAGCCCCGGCCCGGCGACGCCCTCACTGCCGACGAAGCCGTGCGCGATCCGCTCGTGCTCGAATTTCTCGGCCTGCGCGACGAATACTCCGAGACCGAACTCGAAGACGCGCTCATCCGCCATCTGGAAACCTTCCTCCTCGAACTCGGCGGCGACTTCGCCTTCGTCGGTCGCCAGCGCCGCCTGCGCATCGACGACGAATGGTATCGCGTGGACTTGCTGTTCTTTCACCGCCGGCTGCGTTGCCTTGTCATCATCGACCTCAAGCTCGGCAAGTTCACCCACGCCGACGCCGGCCAGATGCATCTTTACCTCAACTACGCCCGCGCGCACTGGACGCACCCCGGCGAAAACCCGCCCGTCGGCCTCATCCTCTGCTCCAGCGCCGGCCAAAGCCTCGTCCGCTACAGCCTCGACAACCTGCCCAGCAAAGTCCTCGCCCGCGAATACCGGCTGGCGCTGCCGGATGAAAAGCGGCTGGCGAAAGAATTGGAAAAGGCGAGGAGACGGATCGAGTTGAGTAACAACCGACGTTCTGAGAAACCGCAAACGCGTAACCGTCAATCGAAAGGCCCACTATGACAGGATTGGGAATACTTCTAATTGTGGTACTAATTGCTCTTCCGGTGGCGTGGTTGATGGCCGAGTTCAAGGCTGGTCGCTCTGTGCGTATTGGCGTCGGCGTATTGGCTTTTGTGTCGGCCATAGCCGCTACATACGCACTTGCCAGCGTGTTAAACACATTTAACTACAACGCTTGGTTTGGCGGTGCGACCAAGCAACTCATCGAAACTTCCATCGCTCAGGTGGAAGATGGTCACCTTGACCGTGTGTTGAAAGGCTGGCGTGCGCTGGATGCGCAGTATCAACCAACTTACGAAAACCGTGCTGGCTACAAGGAGCTTGTCGAAAGGGCCACTGAGGCGATGAAGGGAGACAAAACCATCCTTGCCGGATCAGATTGGGACGCTCAGCCATTCAACGCCAAAACATGGATTGGTCACTGGGAAAACGACACGGGATTCTGGATTGTCATTAACGATGTTGGACGGCCATTTGACGTAACGCGTTCTGGAGATAACCCGCCACGGATGCACTCGGTGACGATTTCAGAAGACTTCAAAATCATGAAATTCAAGGAAGGTGAACAATGGTTCCACACGCTGACATTGAAGAACAAATACGAAGCCAGTCACGAGTGGTTTGATTTGAAGGAACAAAAAATTTGGCAGACGGATACGCTGCACAAGCTTCGCCGGGCAACTGAGTCGGAGAGAAGCGCGACGCAGCAAAAAAACAGTCAGCAAGCCGTGAATCGTTAGAGCACATTTCAACGTCAAACCCAACTGATTATGACCACACACCAATTCTCCCGGCGCACGTTTCTCCGCGGGGTCGGCGTCACAATGGCGCTGCCGTGGATGGAATCGCTCACCGTTTGGGGCGACACGCCGCCTATTGGCGTCAAGCCGGCCAGCGAGGCGCCGGTGCGGCTGGCGGTGCTGTTTTCTGGCAACGGCTTTCACTCGAAGGAATGGTGGGCCAAGGGCGAGGGCAAGCAGATGGAACTCGGCAAGGTGCTCGCGCCGCTCAGCGATTTCCGCGAGAAGATGCTTTTCGTGCGCGGCCTCTACAACGAGGAGGCGCTGAAGGGGAACATTCACAGCTCGCAGACGGGTAACCTCCTCTCCGGCGCGCCGCTGGCGTCCGGCGGCGAGATTCGTTCGGGCACGAGCATCGACCAGTTGCTGGCGCAGACCTACGGCCGTTCAACCAAGGTGCCGAGCCTCGTGCTCGGTTGCGAGAAGTCGAATCCGTCCGTGCATAAAAATTACTCGATGCTCTACAGCTCGCACATTTCGTGGAGTTCGCCGACCACACCGACGCCGCTGGAGATTTATCCCGCGCTGGCGTTCGACCGGTTGTTCAAGGACGAGGTGAGCAAGGGCGACAAGAGCGTGCTCGACGCCGTATTGTCCGACGCGACGGATCTCCGCCGTCACATCAGCAAGAATGATCAGCACAAGCTCGACGAGTATCTCGACTCCGTGCGCGATGTGGAGCAGCGCCTCGAGAACGCCGGCAAGAAGGGCGAGTTGCAAGGCTGGCGGCCGACGCTGAGCGCGCCGAACATTCCGCGCCCCGCCGACGGCATTCCGCAGGACATCGCCGAGCACATGAAGCTGATGTGCGACATCCTCGTGCTCGGCTTCCAGACCGACACCACGCGCATCACCACGCTCAAGCTGAATAACGACCACAGTTCGCTGCGTTTCCCGAATCTCGGTGTGGATTACATGATTCACCATTTGCTCTCGCACAGCGACACGGCGGACTGGCTGAAGGTGAACCAGTTCTTCCTCGAACAGGTCGCCTATATCGCGCGAAAACTCGACGCCATCCAGGAAGGCCCGCGCACGCTGCTCGACAACACGATGCTCCTCTACTGCTCCTCGATGCTCACGGGCAACCACGAGGCAAACCAGTTACCCGTCGTGATGCTCGGCGGTGGCGGTGGACGCATCAAAGGCGGCCGCGTGCTGGACTACAAAGGCAAACCCGAGCGTCAGATGTGCCGGCTTTATCTCTCGATGATGGACAAGATGAACGTGCGCCTGCCGAAGTTTGGCGATGCGAGCAAGGCGTTGGAAGAAATATAAGCATTAACACTTCACACCCGTGCTCGTGCGAATGCGATTATTGTGAAACCGCGTCTGCCGTCGGAACAACACGCATCAGAGTGGAGATCGGCTGAAGCGTATTCGCATCCCATATTTTGATCTGATGGTCCCATCCCGCTGTGATGATCCGCTTACTATCTCTACTTAACGCCAAGCCATAAAAGCGTTCACCGTGCGCCGTGATCGAATCAATAATCTCGCCTGTCTCGACGTTCCATCGTATAAGATCGCCCCTGAAACCGCTGGTGTACAATGTTTTTCCATCGGTCGAAAAGACGGCTGCGGTCACCACCGTCTTTCGCCCAGTAAGATCCCGAATCGACTCGCCCGTCTCGGTATTCCAAATCCGGAGCAGCGAGTCCCGGCTGCCAGTCATGAACGTTTTCCCATCTGGCGCAAAGACGAGGCCCTCCACCATCGCGTTCTTCAGCGTCCCACGGAAGGCATACAGCTTTTCGCGTTTGGCAAAGTCCCACATGTAGCCGTTGCCTTCCCAAGTGACCGCAGCCAGATATTTGGCATCAGGGGACAAGGCGATCGTGAGAAGCCGCTCGCCCGGCATCGTGAACGCGACGTATTCCTTATTCTTGACGTAATCCCACAGCGAGATCGTTCCGTCG
>DATHKK010000167.1:0-2979 GCA_035489355.1 Candidatus Limnocylindria bacterium | reverse complement strand
ACTTGTCTTTCCAGAAACGCGGCTCGAAAAGATTTTCGGGGTACGGATGAAACGCGACATGCCAGTCAAAGTCGCCGCCTTTCTTCGCGCGCGCGGCGAAGTAATCCACGAACGCGCGCCCTGGAAAGGATTGATGCTCATCGCCCGCGCTGTAGCGAATGTTCCAGTGATGCTCCAACGAAAGATAAATTCGCGCCCAACTGGCCTGCCGGCGCACGGCGGCGTGCGCGAGCCGCACGGTGCGGAGATAATCATCCGCGAACTCCTGCATCCTCACGCGGCCCATGTTCGCCCACCACCAGTGCGAGTTCACTTCGTTGCCCATGATGTAACCCGCCACGCGTCCGTATTTTCTGTCCGGCTGCGACCAGCGTTCCGCGCAAAACTCCATGGCGGCTTGCAGCCACTGGCGGCCTTCCTCGGTCACGGTGTTGAAATTCCCCAGGCGATTGGGCGCGTTCGTGAGGCAGCGCGGATGGATCAGGATGCGATTGATCTGGGGGTCGCGCGACTGGTAGGTGAGCACGATCAGATTCACGAGCACGCCGCGGTCGGAGAGCGTCTTGATCCGCTGGTCCATGCTCTCGAGGTAACTGCGTTTGAAATGATATCGGCGTCCATCAATTTCCCAAACTGGGCTGCCCGCGTCGCCCTGGGGGTCGATGATCCGTGAGAGGTTGAAATTCAACGCCGCGTGCTTCACGCCGAGAGCGAGCGCATCGTCCACGATTTCGACTTGCAAACCTTTCTTCGAAGCGGCGACCGGATAGGACTCCTGATAACGCGACTGCGCCAGCGCTGGAAACGCGGCGGTCATCAGCAGCAGGAAAATTCCTAGCCGAATGCGAAGGCGCAGCCAAGGCTTTGGAACGCGTGGATCGGAGAGAATTTTCAAGCCGTTGTCGCGGGACGATTTTCCCGCGCGGCTTCGGCCTGCTTGCGGCCCACGCCGTCGTACCATTGCAGTAAGTCTTCCAAAGTGCCTCCATGATCGAGATGTTCGAAAAAAGTTTCCACTGGAATGCGCGTGCCATTGAAAACCAGCGCGCCGCTCAACACCTCGGGCTGTTGCGAAAAAATCTCGGGCAAGTTGTTATCGCCGATCATGTGCAAAAGGTGCCCCGACCTGTTTTTCCCGTCAAAGCCGAAAGTCTTGAACACTGGCCGCCTCCAACCTTCAGGCGCACGGGCGAGCATGTTTCCCTTGCCCGCCGTGCGGCCCCATCGCACGATACGAGCCATGATCGCAGTCCGCGAAGTCGTTTCAATGGCAGCGCGAAATTCCACACGCATTGAGACCGTGTCCGTCTGCGGTTGAACGCGACGGCAATTCAGATTGATGTCCACCGTCAAACAATCCAACGAAAAAGCCTGGGTGGAGCACATCGCCTTGCGCGAGAGGATCAACGGCTCGGCATTTCTTCGCTCGTTGAATGATCTCCGGATCAAAGTGTCGGCGAGTTGCAAGCGAGACCGCTTCATTCTCAAACACTTGAAGCAGCACGCGCGCGAGAAAGGCCGGCCGCTTCAGATACTCGATGTTGGTTGCGGCGGCGGCCGTTTGTATCTGAAAAGATTCGGCGAAGTCCGCGGGATCGAACCGGACGAAACGCTCCGGCAGGCGGCGCTCCGCCATTACGCGGAGGTGAAGTCCGGGCTGGCCAATCAAATCTCCTACCCGTCGGACACGTTTGACGCAGTCACGCTCATCGACGTTTTTGGCCACATCGAGGCGGACTTGAAGGATGAATCCATCGCGGAAATGTTTCGCGTGCTGCGTCCGGGAGGAATTTTTATCGGGTTCATCGAGTGCAACGCCGAAAATTTTTGGTATCGCACAGCGAAACGGCGCCCGGATTTGTTTCAGAAATATTTCATCGATCGCCTTGGACATTTCGGCCTCGAGCGCGCGACGGACACCGATGCGCGTTTTCAAAGATCGGGAGCGAAGCCGGTGGAAGTTCTGCCCATTGACGGGTTCTTTCCCGCGGTTGGATATTTGAACTGCCTTTTTGGAAACGAGTACCAACAAGAATTCCAATGGCTGAAGCCCCTCCTCCTGGGCAGCAAGATATTGGGTGCGACCATGGTCACGGGCGAAGTGTTCAACTGCCTGCTCTCTCCGGTGTCCAGCCTAATGGATCGGATCTCGCCGCCCAATCATTGCACCGCGCTGATGGTCTGTTATCGGAAACCTGAGAGGCGCTGAAGCCAGGGCGGTTCAGTTCAAATCATTCCCGCCAGGGCCGGCCGCGCCGCTTCAATTCAGTTGGCAACCACCCTCGCAGCTTCACTGCAACAGTTCGCTTTGCCACGCCATCAGCTCGCCGTTCACTGGCCCCTCGTCGCGCGCGATCTGCACCAGCGCGGCCCGGCTCGCGATGATGGTCGGATCGATCCCCAGGTCATGGGCGCGGCGATTGCGCTTTTTCTCAAGCTCATGGTAGCGGCGCTTCTCGTCCGCGCTCTGGCGATAGTGGGCGGTGCGGACCACCTGTGGTTTGTCGGCCGAGTGCAGGCCGCGCTGCACAGCTTTCACCAGGGTCAGGTGACGCCGCGGTGAAAATCGTTTGGGAATCAAGAACTCGACGGACTTGCCTTCCACGGCTGCGGCCGAGATGGCAATCATCGTGTCCGGCTGAAGAATAAAGTAAGGCGGCTTATTCGAAGCAACCGCCTCCTTTTCACGCCAGTGCCAGACTTCGCGCAGTACGGCTAGCGCGTCCGGACTGAGATGATAGCTTCCCTTGATGCGCCACACCTGATCGGGATCGGGCGTTCGGATGACCGAGCATTCTTCGATGAGCTGCTGACACGCTTCTTCGTGCCACTTCAATCGGCCCTCTTTGCGGAGTTGTTCACGCAGGGTGTCGGCGATCGGTTTGAGAAAACGGGTGTCGTTGCGGGCGTACTCTTCCATGCGCGGAGTGAGCGGGCGGCGCGACCAATCGGCCTTCTGCGGGCCTTTCTCCAGCTTCA
>DATHKK010000166.1:0-3881 GCA_035489355.1 Candidatus Limnocylindria bacterium | reverse complement strand
GGCCGCGAGCGTGTGCGGCAAGCATCATTGGAGCAAACCGCTTTCCTCGCCCGACGAGAAAGTTCGCGCCGAGGGACTGGAGGCGTTGAAGCAAACGCTGCGCGACGCGAAGCGTTACGGTGCGACCTCAGTTCTGCTCGTTCCCGGTGTAGCGCGCGACGGCGTGACTTATGAGGAGTGTTGGAGCCGATCCATCGCCGGCATTCGTCAGGTCCTTCCGCTCGCCGAGGAACTCGGCGTCAAAATTGCCGTGGAAAATGTCTGGAACAATTTCCTGATGAAGCCCGAGCAGGCGAAGCAGTATCTCGACGAGATCAACAGTCCGTGGGTCGGCTGGCATTTCGACATCGGCAACCACGTCCGTTTCGGCCCGTCGGAGGATTGGATCAAAGTGCTCGGCAAGCGCATTCTCAAGTTGCACATCAAAGACTACAGCACGGTGGCGGACGAGAGCGGCAAGCAAAAGGGATTCGGCGTGAAGTTGCTCGCCGGCAGCGTGAACTGGCCCGCGGTCATGAGCGAACTCCACAAGATTGGCTACACGGGTTGGGCCATTACCGAACAGCCCAGTGCGCAAACCAAGGATAAGGAGGCGCTGAAGGAGTTTTCCGCGACTTTGGACAAGGTGCTCGCGAGCTAACCTGCCTTTCTGACCCCTTTCCGGAACTGCACTGTGCGCTTCCTTTCTCCGCGTTCATCGGGCTACGTTTCGCCCGCGATGTGGAAAAAGCAGATATTCGCACTGACGGTTTGCGGAATCGCCAGCACTTCTTTATCGGGAGCGGAAGCTCGGTTGAATGAACCATTCGACAGCCGTAACAGCACAAACGGGGCTGCGGATCGAGCGGTGGTGCCATTGGGTGAAGGAACAAATGCCGTTCCGTTTTGGCGGGACTTGAACCGCTGGAGCTTTCAGGCCGGCGTCGGATGGATCACGTCCTCTACCATCGATGAAGTCGGGACGCTGCGGGGCGAACTGGCCGATGACGATGCCGGCGGCCAGATTTATTTGCTGCAAGTCTCTTACAAGCTGGCTGAGTGGGAACCGGTCGTGTTCGGACACCAAGGGAAGATGGATCTCGAAGCGCCTTTTGTCCTGGGCGTGGTCGATGAAAGCCGGGGCGATCCGTTCATGCAATACAGCGCCGGCCTGACCCTGCGCTGGAAACAGTTCCCGTGGAACAAGTGGCTCTACACCAATATCGAAACCGGCGGCGGATTGACCTACAGCCAACGGGTTCTGGCCTCGGAGCGCGAACGTCATCCCGGTCGGGAACGGTCGCACCTTGAATTCTACTGGCCGCTGCAATTGATGCTGGCCCATCCACAACGGCGGGAACATCAGCTCGTGCTTTTTCTTCACCACCATTCAGGCGGGGGCGTTTTCCACAGAGGCGGCGCGAACAGCCTGGGCATTGGTTATCGCTACGTGCCGGAAGAACGGAGACAGAAGGTCTTCAATGGTGGCAACCCCTAGCCTGCGTGGGGCCGTGTTAGTTCTGGCGCACCCCCTTGTTCATTTGGATTGGCTAAAGCCACGCCGCAGGGGAGGATTTTTACACTCTCAAGGTCCGGATCGTCTTCGGGAGTTCAACTCATGGCGCGCGTTTCGTGAACACGATGATGTGTTGCCACGGCAGGACGGTGATCGTTTCCTTCCAGACCAGCGGGTGCGGCGTCATTTCTTTTTTCACTTGGGCCTCGGTCATTTTGTGGACGCGCTTGATGGGAACATTTTCATCTTCGCCGCGAAATTCCACGAAGACGAGCCGCCCGCCCGGCTTCAACGCGCGACACATCGCCTCCGTCATCTCGAACGGAAAGTCGAACTCGTGATAAACATCGACCATGATGATCGTGTCGAGAGAACTGGCGGGCAGCTTCGGATCGGTGACGGCCCCGAGCACTGGCGCCACGTTGGTAATTCCCAGGCCAGCGAGTTTGTTGGTGAGCAAGTCGAGCATCTCCTGCTGAATCTCCACGGCGTAAACTTTCCCCTTGGGCAAAATCTTCGGAGCCATGCGGCGAGTCAGATAGCCGGTGCCCGCGCCGATGTCCGCCACCATTTCACCGGGCTGGAATCTCAGCGCGTCGATCAGCAGGGTCGTTTTCTCTTCGGCTTCGCGCTCGGGTCGTTCCAGCCAATCGGCGGCCTGATGTCCCATGACATGCGCGATTTCGCGGCCCATGTAGAACTTGCCGATGCCGTTCGGATCGTGGGCGCTGCGGCGTTCGTAGCGATTTGTTTCCGCGGCGAATGCTGTCCAGGCGGCAACGGCGATCAAGAAAAGCGCGACGCGCGCGCCAAGAATTCTTTGCATGATGAAACGCTACGCGCCGCGATGAATTACAGCAATCCGTGTTGAAGGATAAGCATTCCGGTCAGCTTCGTTCTCGATCGCGCGCCATCATCACCAGTTGCAATAGGCTTAGCAGAGAGGTCACGAGGGCCGCCACGTAGGTGAGCGCGGCGGCGTTCAGCACCTTGCTCACGCCCGGGCGTTCATCGTCTTGAATCAATCCCAGCCGGAACAACTGATCTTTGGCGCGCCGGCTGGCGTCAAATTCCACCGGCAGGGTGACCAAATTGAACAGCGCGATAATGGTGAAAAGAACAATCCCGATCGCGAGAAATTGGTAAAACATGCCGAGGAAAACTCCAAGAAGCGTGATGCCCATCCATGCCATACTCGCGAATTGCGTGATCGGCACCATAGCCATACGCAAGTGCAAGGGTGTGTAGGCGGCTTTGTGTTGCAACGCGTGCCCCGCTTCATGCGCCGCCACGCCGACGGCGGCAATCGAATCGCCGCGATAATTCTCCGACGAAAGAAACAGCGCGCGCTTCCGCGGATCATAATGATCGGTGAGGTGCCCGCCGACTTCCTCCACGGGCATCGTGTGGAGGCCGGCGGCGTCCAGCACTTCACGCGCGGCCTCGGCGCCTGTCATGCCGCGTGAGTTGCGCACTTGCCGGTAGCGATTGTACGTCGAGGAAAGTTTTATCTGCGCGTAAAAGCCCAGTAAGACGCCAGGGATCAACAGCCACATGTAAGGCCCGAAAACAAATCCAAGTGTCAGTGTCATACTCGTTTCCTTTTCGTACTCGCTTATAAGCTGCGCGCAACTTCGCGCACTCCGGGTGAACTGAGTAATGGAATTTCAACGGGCATTTCCAGCAGAAGTTTGCGCGCCGCGGAATTCCATAGAACATTGGCCCCGCAAGGAAGGGAGGCAGCAGTGGGAATCACCCGAACGATGGCGGCGCGAATGCAATCGGCGGCGCGGCGGAACCGCACCGTCAAACACCTTGACTGGACGGAGCACATTCCGGACGGCGAGTGGGCCATTTACGATTCCGCCATTCAAGCCGCCCGTCGCACGGGGAATCGTTTCATGCTGGCCGGCGCGTTCAGCCTTGCCTGTTACACCGGGCGCTGGCGGAACACGAAGGACATCGATTTCTATATTTTGCCGCGGGAGCGTGACGCTTTTATCGCCGCGCTGACGGAAGCGGGTTTTCGCGATTACCACGAGAAAGCGCCGTACGATCGAAACTGGATTTATCGTTCGTATCGCGGCGATTGCATCGTGGACTTGATCTGGGCCATGGCGAACCAGCGCGCCCAGGTGGACGAGGAATGGTTCGAGCACGCGCCCGAGATTTACGTGTGTGGGCAACTGTTGAAAGTCGCGCCCGCCGAGGAACTGCTCTGGTGCAAACTGTTCGTGCTGCAACGTGACCGCTGTGACTGGCCTGACGTATTGAACCTCATTCATTCGCTGGGCGCTGATCTCGATTGGGAACATCTGCTGCACCGGCTCAATGATGATCTTCCATTGCTGGCCGGCGTGTTGAATGTCTATGGCTGGCTTTGTCC
>DATHKK010000165.1:0-2983 GCA_035489355.1 Candidatus Limnocylindria bacterium | reverse complement strand
AAGACCAACTCCGTAACCTGTATTCTCGGCGGGGAAGAACACGGGAATGGCCTGGAGTGCGCCGATCAAGAAAAGGACGGGCGGAGCACCATCGTGATGGTGGACAATCAATCGTGCCGGTTTATGAACCCTGATAACGGTGCAAACCCGACTGGATACTTGTACTTCAAAATCGATCCTTCGTTTAGGAGCATTCAAGGGACGGTCAAGATCGAGGTGGAATATTTTGATGTCCTCTTCGAGAAGCCGATCTCATTTGGTCTTCAATACGACAGCACGGGTTCGGCCTACGCGTGGGGAAGACCAACAGTTCGCCTGCGTGGCTCGAACACCTGGCAGACCGCGCGCTTTCGCATTGCCGATGGCGCGTTTCAAAGCCGTCAAAACGGACGCGCCGATTTCCGGATTTGGTGCAAGCCACCAGAACTTTACGTTCGTCGAGTAACCGTCACGCGGGACGATGAGACAAAGTAGGCTGGAATGATTTGGCATTTGAACTTTTCTGCCACTCCGTCTAAACCCCGCCCATGAAATCACCCACGCTGCTGGCATTGACTTGTTCCGCATCGCTCGCTGTCGCGTTGTTCACCGGCTGTTCTACTTCGAAGTCCGTCGGGACGGGCGCGAGTTTTAAAGGCCCCATTGGTTTGCAGCTTTACAGTTTGCGCGGGGATTTCGCGAAGGACGTGCCGGGCACGATGGCGAAGGTCAAAGACTTCGGTATCAAATATGTGGAGTTGGCCGGCACTTACAACATGCCGCCGGAACAGTTTCTCGCGCTGCTGGAGTCGAACCAGTTGAAGGCGATCAGCGGCCATTTCAATTTCGATATGTATCGCACGAACGCTCACGCGGTGGCGCATCAGGCGGAAGCGCTGGGGTTGAAGTACGCCGGCTGCGCATGGATTCCGCACACGGGCGACTTCGATGAGAAGGAAGCGCGCGCGGCGGCGGAAGTGTTCAACAACGCTGGAAAAATTTTGGCCGAGCATGGCATCAAATTCTTTTACCACACACATGGCTATGAATTTCAGCCGCACGGCAACGGCACATTGTTCGATCTGATCATGGCGGAAACCGATCCCAGGCTGGTGAGCTATGAGATGGATATATTCTGGATCGTGCATCCGAACCAGGACCCGGTGAAGCTGCTCGAGAAATACGACAGACGATTCGAGTTGATGCACGTGAAGGACATGAAGCAAGGCACGCCGCGCAATCTCACCGGCAAGTCTGACGTGAACAACGACGTGCAACTCGGCACTGGCGTCATGGAGTGGCCGGGCATCCTCGCCGCAGCCAAGAAAGCCGGCGTGAAATGGTATTTCATCGAGGACGAAGCGGACGCGGCGGCGCAACACATCCCGGGCAGTTTGAAATTTCTCGAAGGCGCGAAGTTCTGAAGGTGCTGCCAGTTTGCAACTGGCAGGGCGTGATACGCTCGAAAGCTTCGGACAACACAGCGCGCGGTGAATGCGCGCGGCCTGCCGGTTGCAAACCGGCAGCACGTTAACGGGTCAGCTTCGTTTCGCTTTGCTGCTCTTCTTCTCGAACTTTTCCATCTGCGCTGGGTTGAGTAACGGTGCGATCCTGGCGTAGGTCGCCTTTTCACTTCGCCGACTTTGATGGCCTGGTCCGTGATGGACAGTTCTGTTTGGGCGCGGATGTTCGCAATCTTTTTGGCTTCATCATCCGTCAACGCCTTCACCTGGCTCCGCTGCTCGTCCGTTAGCTCCAAATCTTTGGTCAACTGCTTCAGCCGCATGCCGCCCAGACCATCCGCGGCATTTTTTTGAGCCAGAGCGATCTTGTCCGTGTTATCGCAAACCAGCCGCAAAACAAATCAGAACGGCGCAGGCAAACCCGTGGATTAATATTTTGAAATTCACGGCGGCTTCATAGCGCAAGGCGGCGATTTACACCAATCATCGTCGAGCACATGGCCGAGCGTGTTTCGAAGATCTCATCGCTGATGCATTCGAAGCCAGGCGGCTTTTTCGCACGATGGGCCTCGCTCGTATTCTTTGCCATTGAGCCGTTTCCACCCCTCGGTGAATCCATTTCACCCCGCGGCACCGCATGGCTCGTTGACACCAACGAATCCGATGGCGATAGTTCGCGACCAAAATTTCCTGACAGACGAAAGTTTTTAGAACGTGGCCGCAAAAGACGATTACTTGCTCGATACACTGATTGACCTCGGATACGTGACCCACGACCAGGTGGCGTCAGTGCAGCCCGACGCGGAATCCAGCGGTGAAGGGGTGATTGATCTGCTCGTCACGCGGAATATCATTCCTGCCTCGGCGGTCACGCAGGCAAAAGCCACTTACTTCAACGCCGAAGTCGTCGTACTCGCGGACATGCGTTTGCCGGACGAAGTCGTCGCGGCCATACCGCGGCATGTGGCGAAGCGTTATCGCGTGGTGCCGGTTTATCGTCATGACGGCGCCATCGGCGTGGCCCTGAGCGATCCTTCCGACCTCGACACGATCGATACGCTGCATCATCTGCTCAAACTCGACGTGGAGCCGAAGGTGGCGGCGGATGACGATTTGGATGCGGCGCTGAATAAGTATTACGGCGCGGCGGACGACTCAGTCGGCAAGATGATCCAGGACATCACGGAGGGCGATGTCGAGATTGGGGGGCCGACGGGAGCCGTGGAGGACGACGGCGCCACGGTGGACGCAGACGCGCCCATCATCAAGCTGGTCAATTCGCTCATCGTCGAGGCGTTCAAGATGCGCGCGTCGGACATTCATCTGGAGCCGCTCGGGAAAACTTTTCGTGTTCGCTACCGCATCGACGGTGTTCTTCACGAACAAAAGAATCCGCCCAAGCGATTGCAGGCGTCGATCATCGCGCGGTTGAAGATTCAATCGAACATGTCGATCGCCGAGCATCGCATTCCGCAGGACGGCCGCATTCAAACTTCCATTGGCGGCAAGCTGATCGATCTGCGCGTGTCGTGCATCCCTAC
>DATHKK010000164.1:0-4376 GCA_035489355.1 Candidatus Limnocylindria bacterium | reverse complement strand
TGTCAGCACGGACAAGGGATTGTGCGGCGCGTTGAACACAAACCTGTTGCGCGAAGCAACGAAGTTTGACAAGAACACGACCGTTCACATCACGGCGGGACGCAAGGCATCGCAGTTCGTCGCGCGCACGAAACGGGAGTTGGCGGCGGAGTTTACTTACAAAGACAACCCGATGTTCGCGGAGGCCCGCGCGATTTCGAAGTTCGCCCAGGATCTTTTCACCTCCGGCAAGGTCGATCACGTGGACGTGCTCTACACGAATTTCATTAGCACGCTGGTGCAGAAGCCGGAAGTGCAGCAATTGCTTCCCATCGGCGAAATCAAAGCCGTGGAAGCAGGCGTGCATGGCGCAGGCGAAGGCGCGGCGTTGCAGCAGAGCACCACGGAATACTTGTTCGAACCAAGCGGAGCGGGAGTGCTGGGCGCGTTGGTGCCGCACTACCTGAATTTCCAGGTGTTTCAATTTCTGCTCGAAGCGAAAGCCTCCGAGCACAGCGCGCGCATGGTCGCGATGAAGAACGCCACCGACAACGCCACGCAACTCATCAAGGACCTGACGCTCGAATACAACAAGCTGCGCCAGGCGAACATCACGCGAGAACTTTTGGAAATCACCAGCGCCGCCATGGCGATGGGCTAATAATTTACGAACATGAACAAAGGCAAAATCGTTCAGATCATCGGTCCCGTCGTGGACGTCGAGTTCCCGGACAAACTTCCAGCGCTCTTCAACGCACTCGTCGTTGAATTTACGCCGCCGGGCGGCGCCCTCACCAAGCTGACGCTCGAAGTGCAACAACACCTCGGCGACAACTGGGTGCGCGCCATCGCCATGTCCACGACCGAAGGTTTGCGCCGCGGACATGAAGTCACTGATGCCGGCAATCCCATCTCCATGCCCGTTGGCGAGGCCGTGATGGGCCGTGTGTTCAACGTCACCGGCGACGCCGTGGACGAACAAGGCCCCGTCGCCGCGGACAAGTATTATCCGATCCATCGTCCGGCGCCGCCGCTTGTGGACCAATCCACATCGCCTCAGGTGCTCACTACCGGCATCAAGGTCATCGATTTGATTTGCCCGTTCTTGAAGGGCGGCAAAGTCGGCGCGTTTGGTGGCGCTGGCGTGGGCAAGACCGTCGTCATCATGGAGTTGATTAACAACATCGCGAAGCTGCACGGCGGCATCTCGATGTTCGCGGGCGTCGGTGAACGCACGCGCGAAGGCAACGATCTTTACAACGAAATGATCGAGGCCAACGTCATCAAAGTGGAGAAAGACGAAAAGGGCCATCCGAAGATCGGTGATAATGGTCTCCCGATTATCATCCCCGGTTCCCGTATCGGCCTCGTTTATGGCCAGATGAATGAGCCTCCGGGCGCGCGCCTTCGTGTCGCGCTCTCCGCGCTCGCCGTGACGGAATATTTCCGTGATGAGAAGAACCAGGACGTGCTCCTGTTTGTGGACAACGTGTTCCGCTTCTCGCAAGCCGGCTCCGAAGTGTCCGCCCTCCTCGGCCGCACGCCGAGCGCCGTCGGTTATCAGCCCACGCTCGCCGCCGAGATGGGTGACTTGCAGGAACGGATCACCTCGACCAAGAAAGGTTCCATCACGAGCTTCCAGGCTGTGTATGTGCCCGCAGACGATTTGACCGACCCCGCGCCCGCGACAACCTTCGCGCACTTGGATGCGACGATCGTGTTGGAACGTTCCATCGCCGAGTTGGGAATTTTCCCCGCCGTCGATCCGCTGGCCTCGAACTCTCGTGCGCTCGCGCCGGAAATCGTGGGCCAGGAACATTACGACGTGGCCCGCGGCGTCCAGCGCGTGTTGCAACGCTACAAAGACTTGCAGGACATCATCGCGATTCTCGGCATGGACGAACTTTCGCCCGAGGACAAGACGACTGTGTTCCGCGCGCGAAAAATTCAACGTTTTCTCAGCCAGCCGTTCACGGTGGCCGAACAGTTCACGGGCCGCTCAGGCAAGCAGGTGCCGGTGGCCGAAACAGTGCGCGCCTTCAAAGAGATTCTCGCGGGCAAGCACGACGATGTCGCAGAGCAGAACTTTTACATGAAGGGGACGATCGACGAGATCAAGGAGTAGCTTCCGCTCGCAATCTTACTCGTAATCTCCGGTGACCGAAGAGAGTAAGATTAGGAATAGGATTAAGATTAAATGGCCAACACTCTAAAACTCGAAATCGTGACTCCCGAAGGCGTGAGCTACTCGGAAGACGTCGAGATGGTCACCCTGCCCGGCTCGGAAGGTGAAATAGGCATTTACCCGAATCACGTTCCGCTCATGGCGCAGGTCGCTTCAGGCGAAGTCGCCGCGCGCCGCAACGGCCGAGACGAGTTCCTGGCGGTGGGCGATGGCTTCGTGGAGATCACCGGCGAACGCGTCGCAATTCTGACGGACATGGCCATCAAGGCGAACAACATCGACGAGGCGAAAGCTGAAGAAGCGCGCCAGCGCGCTGAAGCCCGACTGGCGGAAAAGATCGACGATGAAGAAGCCGCACTGGTCAATGCCGCGCTCGCTCACTCGTTAGCGCAGTTGAAAGTGAAGCGGCGGAGCCGGCACTAAGAGCCAAGGGTTTTTCGTGAACGGCGGAACCAAATGTTCCGCCGTTTTCTATTTGGATGAAGTGTCCGACAACTTTCTGATTTCCTCCGACGCGACAATGACGCGAAATGGCGCGGTCGCATGAATCTGAATCAAGCTTTGCCACTCATTGCTCCACGAATCCAACCCGTGCTGGACAGCGCTTTCCGTCCCGCTTCGTTGGCAACGCGCGCGTTTCGCGACGCCGTGCGCGCTTCCGGCCAAGGACAACCGGTGCGACTGGCCCTCGAACAAGCCGATGGTTCCGTGTTCCGCTACCAGACGGAAATTTTTGGTGATGACTGTGGAGTGAACTTCACGCACGTGGAACGGCTCGTGAAATTCCTGCTCTGGAGCTGGGGCGGGTGGTGTGTTTACCTCGACGGACCGAAGTCACTTGGGGAACAGCTCGCCAGGCATTTCGACGGCACGGCCAGCGGAAAGTTTGATTCCAACATCATCGGAGAAAAAATTTACGATCAACCCATCACGATTGTTGTCACGCGCGATTTGCCGCCCGCGCGCGCTATCACGAAGCCGCTGGGCCGCCACCTAAATGGCTGCCGCATCGGCTTCGATCTCGGCGGCAGTGACCGCAAAGTCGCCGCAGTGATCGATGGTAAAGTCGTCTTCAGCGAAGAAACCGTTTGGGATCCTTACTTCCATCCCGACCCGCAGTATCACTTCGATGGCATTATGGATTCGTTGAGGAAGGCGGCGGCGCATCTCCCGCGCGTCGATGCGATCGGAGGCAGCGCGGCCGGTTGCTACGTGAACAATCGCGTGAAGGTCGCGTCGCTGTTCCGAGGTGTGCCGCCTGACCTGTTCGAAACGCGCGTGAAGAATTTATTCTTCGAAGTTCAGAACGCGATGGGCGGCGTGCCGATCGAAGTGGTCAATGACGGCGAAGTCACGGCGTTGGCCGGCTCAATGTCGCTCGGCAAGAATGCAGTGCTCGGTCTCGCGCTCGGTACCAGCCTGGCCGCCGGCTACGTCACGCGCGATGGCAACATCACTTCGTGGCTCAACGAACTGGCCTTTGCGCCGGTGGACTACAATCCAGATGCTCCGCGCGACGAATGGAGCGGCGAATACGGAGTGGGGGCGCAATATTTCTCACAACAGGCTGTGGGCCGGTTGATCCCCGTCGCGGGAATCGAAGTCGATCCCAAGATGCCGTTGCCGGAAAAGTTGAAACACGTTCAGGCGCTCATGGCACAAGCCGACGCACGCGCGGAGAAAATTTACCAGACCATCGGCACGTATCTCGGCTATGCCATCGCGCACTACGCAGATTTCTATGATTTCGACCACGTGCTCATCCTGGGCCGCGTGACGAGTGGCGAGGGCGGTGACGTGATTCTCGAGGGCGCGAAGGAAGTATTGCGCGCGGAGTTCCCTGCCCTCGCAGACCGTATTGCCTTCCATGTCCCCGACGAAAAAGACAAGCGCCACGGCCAGGCGGTCGCGGCGGCGAGCTTGCCCAGCGCATGAAGCAAGTCATCTGTAGATTCGTCACACCCGCCATGATTTCCTGTCGCACTTTGATTCTCGCATTTCTGGCGAGTCAGCTTTCCGCCGCCGATCAACCGCAATGGGGCGAGGCCTGGTCGCGCAACATGGTTTCGAGCGAACGCGCATTGCCGACCGACTTCGATCCAAAGACAGGCAAGAACATCAAATGGGTGGCCAAGCTCGGCAATGAAACCCATTCCACGCCGGTCGTGGCGAACGGACGGGTTTACATCGGCACGAACAATCAGGACCCGCG
>DATHKK010000163.1:0-2435 GCA_035489355.1 Candidatus Limnocylindria bacterium | reverse complement strand
CACGTGACGATGGAGAGGCAGACACAGTCATGATCGTCACGGACATGCTGGCGGAGGTTTTCGGCTACGACAAATATTCCGAGGTCACGGCGGAATTTTCGATTCGCGGCACGTATTGTGACCTCGCCACAAAGCTGGATGGGGCTCTTCAAGCGCTCATCGAAGTCAAAGCCGTCGGCCTTGACCTTAAAGATTCTCACGTTAAGCAAGCGGTGGACTACGCAGCTAATCAGGGCGTGGATTGGGTGGTCCTCACGAACGGTATTTGTTGGCGAGTTTACAAGGTCACTTTCGCGAAACCGATCGATCAAGAGCTTGTTATCGAGATCGACTTCTGCGCTCTTGACGCAAAAAGCCAAACCGATCTGGAAGCGCTTTTTCTTTGGTGTAAGGAGGGCTGGATCAAGTCGGTGTTGGGCGACTATCACACACAAAAGCAGGCGCTGAGTCGCTTCTTTCTTGGCGCGATGGTTCTCAGCGATCCGGTTGTAGAGGTTATCCGGAGGGAGTTGCGTCGAGTTTCACCTGACGTGCGCATTGAGATAGATCAAATCCGCCATGTCCTCTCTTCCGAGGTTTTGAAGCGTGATGTCATGGAAGGTGATAAGGCCGAAGAAGCCACCAAGAAGATCGCACGTGTAGCCAACAAGGCTTTGCGGGCGAAGGCAGCCAAGGAGCCAACCGAAACCGCAGCGGCGCAGAACCGCGGCACGGCGCCGCTAACAGCGACTACAGGTCCAGAGGATGTACCGCCTCCGACACTAGCGGTCTAACCGCCCTTTCTCTGTTCCAATCGTCGCGGCAGTTTGGGGGACGTTGATTCCAAGAGGATTGAACTTTGCGGCGTCCTTCCCGGCGCCTTCAATACGTCAGCGTCAGCGCCATCACTGCGCTGTATAAGAAGTCATCCACTTCGCCCGCGCGATTTGGCGAGTTATAACCGGGGACGGGCGAAGTGCTGCGGCGGTAAATGTCGCGGAAGCCGCTGCCGGGGATCAGCGCGCCGAAGCCGCCGGAGATGATCACGTTGTCGGTGAGCAGCGGGCGATATTGGCAACCGATGCTCAGGTCCCAGCCGACTTCGCCCCGCACTTTGTCGGTGAGCAACGCGGTTTTGAGCGCATCGGTCTCGGCGAAGCGGATGTAGTTCGCGTTCAGGAACGTGCGCAGTTTCGGCGTGGTGTCGATGTCCGCACCGAGGCTGTAAATGAACACGCCGGGATTCACGAAGTTCGCCTGGCCTTCGCCTTTGCTGCTGCGCAGGTTCGGCACGAGGGAGTTGCGCTGCTTCAATCCCACGGCGGTGCCACCAAAATTGAATCCCTGTCGCACCCAGTAGCTGAATGGGCCGCCGGTGAAATTTGGATTATCAAAAATCGTGTCGAAGCCAGTGGCGGTGCTGTCCTCAGCGTCATCGTCGCCGGACGCGTAGAAGAATGAAGCCTTGTAACGAACCCAATCTCGGTCGTAGGAAACTTCGAGCGCGGCCATCTGTGCGTTGATGTTTACGGGGCGACCCGCGAGCCCGTTGTAAGTGTCATGGCCCACGGCCTGGTAAAACGCGTGCGATACATTCCAGCGCCCGATGTGCCCATCGCCCGCCCAGCCGACGTATGCCGCATTCACTTCGTGCTCGCGCACATCGCCGAGCAAAGCCGGGCGCGCGAGGTTGCCGTTGCGATCGTAGTGCGTGCCGCCGTCGTCGAAGTTCGCCTGAATGCTCGCCTGCGCCGTGTAGCCGTGCCAAATCGCATCCTGCCGATACACGTTCGCGATGACGACGCGCTGGTCGCGCTGGTTCATAGTGTTCAGTTCCGAGTAAGTGTCCTTCTCGCGCATGTCGAACGCCGCCAGGTTGTACTGCCACTTGTTGTTGTCGTAGTTGCCGAAGACACGCGCGCCGGTTTCGGTGTCGTTGAAAATAAATCCACGAAAGTCGCTGTTGAAAGTCTGGTTGCCGACGCGCGACGCGATGAAGTCGTAGTTCTCTGACAGATCGCGAATGTGGACTTCGACGAACGCCTCTTGCAACGCGAGGAAGTCACGCGTTCGCTGCGTGTGCGAGCGGTTCGCGAGATTCTTGCCGACGGGCGTTACCCCATCGAGAGCGCTGCCGACGTCAACCGGATTGTTCACGTCGTAAGGATTGCCGCGCGACGGACGGCGGTCGCGATTTCCGAAGCCGCGCGGATCGGGACTCAGGACCGTGGTCTCTTTCACGTCCACAAAGTTGATGTTGTAAATGGGCTGCAACCGCACGGCCCACTCGACCGGCTTGAACGCTGTTTCACCGCGAAACAGATCGATGGTAAGCGAAAGGTTATTCTGCACCGACCATTGCTCGCTCTTGCCGAAAAACTCCGCACTGCCCGGACGCGCAGAACTGACTGCGCTCGGAGTGGGGATGCGGCGAAACTCCAACTCAGTCGAAGTGC
>DATHKK010000162.1:0-4214 GCA_035489355.1 Candidatus Limnocylindria bacterium | reverse complement strand
CGAATACGGATAGCTGAGCCACTTGACAAACACGATGGCTCTCTCGTAAAGTTTCGCCGATGTCAGTCGCCAATCGTCCGCTCGTCATCGCTGGCCGCGAGTTCCAGTCCCGCCTCATGGTTGGGACGGGGAAGTTTTCGTCGCCGGAAGCGATGCGGGACGCACTGGAGGCGAGCGGGACGGAAATCGTCACGGTGGCTTTGCGCAGGGCCGATCTGAGCGGCAAGCGCGATCCGTTCGCCAACATTCTCGAATTCATCGATGGCGACAAATACCTGCTGTTGCCCAACACCAGTGGCGCGATGAACGCGGAAGAAGCCGTCCGACTGGCGCGGCTCGCGGTTGCCGCTGGCTTGCCGAAATGGGTAAAGCTCGAAATCCATCCTGACCCGCGTTACCTGCTGCCAGACCCAATCGAAACTCTGAAGGCGGCCGAAATACTGGTGAAGGAGGGTTTCACCGTGTTGCCTTACATCAACGCCGACCCCGTGCTGGCCAAGCGTTTGCAGGACGCCGGCACCGCTACGGTGATGCCGCTCGGCTCGCCCATCGGTTCCAATCGCGGCATCCAGACGCGCGATCAGATTCGGATCATCATTGAGCAAGCCACCGCGCCCGTCGTCGTGGACGCCGGCATTGGCGTGCCGAGCCACGCGGCCGAGGCGATGGAACTCGGCGCGGATGCGGTGCTCGTGAACACCGCGATTGCGATTGCGTCGGACCCGAATCGGATGGCCGTCGCGTTCAGAATGGCAGTGGAGGCGGGACGAGCCGCCTACGAAATGGGCCTGGGAGAAATTTCCGAAACGGCACACGCAACCAGTCCGTTGACGGCGTTTCTTGAATGAGATTTTTGAATTCATGACCACGCTCAACTCAACCCGCGTCCGCGATCTTCTTACCGCCGCCGCGCGTACCCGCATCCTCGTCCTCGGCGACGTGATGCTCGATCAATTCATCTGGGGCCACGTCTCGCGTATCTCGCCGGAAGCGCCGGTGCCGGTGGTGGAATTCAGCCGGGAAAGTTGCATGCCCGGCGGCGCCGCGAACGTCGCGCACAATTTGTCGGCGTTGAACGTGCGGACTGATCTGCTGAGCGCCATCGGGGATGATTCCGCGGGCGGCCAGCTCAAAACATTACTCGGCGAACAGAGGATAGGCTGCGCTGGACTGGTCGCTGTTCAGGCGCGGCCCACGAGCGTCAAGACCCGCATCGTCGCGCACCGGCAACAAGTCGTGCGAGTCGATCGCGAATCGAAACAGCAACTCGGCGAAGCGGATTCGAAAAAAATTCTCGACGCCTTGAAGAAACAAATGACCGAAGCCGACGCCGTGATTGTCGGCGATTATGGCAAAGGCGTCGTGACACAGCCGCTTCTCGAAGGCGTGAAAAGGCTGTGTCACGAACGTGGTGTTTGGCTGAGCATGGATCCGAAGCCGGTACATCATTTAAACCTCGCGGCCTTATCGCTCATCACACCGAACCGCAAGGAAGCATTCGAACTCGCGGGCATCACGGACGGCACGCGCCACGCGAATCCACTGCACGATGAACATCTGATGCTGGCCGCGAAGCGGTTGCTCAACGAACTCCGCCCAGCCTTGCTTCTCATCACGCTCGGCGATCAAGGCATGTTGCTTTGCCAGCGCGATCAGAAACCGTTTCACATCCCAACCGTGGCGCAGGAAGTCTTCGATGTGTCGGGCGCGGGAGACACGGTGATAGCGTCGTTCACGCTGGCGATCGCGGCGGGAGCGTCGCCGATTGAGGCGGCGATCATTTCCAATCATGCCGCCGGCGTGGTGGTCGGCAAAGTAGGAACGGCGATTGTCACCCCGGAAGAGTTGCTCGCGAGCTTCCAGGCGAAGTGAAAGTCACTCCCGACCAGATTCGTGCGATGAAAGGCCGCGAGAAAATCGCGGCGCTCACCGCTTACGATTATCCGATGGCCCGCCTCCTCGACGAATGCGGCGTGCCGCTGCTGCTCGTCGGCGATTCACTCGGCATGATGATGCTGGGATACCCGGACACGACCCACGTCACGATGGAGGAGATGGAGCATCACACACGCGCCGCGGCTCGTGCCAAACCGCTGGCGCTGTTGGGCGCGGATTTGCCGTTTCACAGTTATGACACGCCAGAGCAGGCGCTCGTCAACGCTCGGCGACTTACCGCTGCGGGCGCGGAATTTGTGAAGGCAGAAGGCGGCCGGGAAATTCTACCGCAAGTGCGTGCCATCATCACCGCTGGCATTCCGTTCGTGGGACACCTCGGCATGTTGCCCCAACACGTTTTGGAGGAAGGCGGCAAGTATCGCATCAAAGGCCGCGACGACGCAGGCCATGCGAAGCTGCTCGACGACGCCGCGGCCCTTGCGGAAGCCGGCGCTTTTGCTGTGGTACTGGAACTGGTAACTCCGCCCGTCGCCGAAGAGATCACGGAGAAGTTTCCGTTCGCGACGATTGGCATCGGGTCGGGGCCAGACTGCGACGGACAGATCCTTGTCACGCACGACTTGATCGGGACGTTCCCGTGGTTCACCCCGAAGTTCGTCAAGCCAAGCCTCAACGCGGCGGAGCAGATGCGGGCGGCAATTGGCAGCTGGAAAGCGGCGTTGAATTCAAAATGAAAAAGCTCACGCACATCGACGAGTCCGGCGCGGCCACGATGGTGGATGTGTCGGCGAAGCCGGTGCAGATGCGTGAAGCCGTGGCGCGCGGGGAGATTCATTTGCAACGCGAGACTCTCGCGCTGATCGAAGAAAACCAAATCGCCAAAGGCAACGTGTTGGCGACAGCTCGACTGGCTGGAATCATGGCGGCGAAGAAAACGGGCGAACTCATTCCGCTCTGCCATCCCCTGCCCATTTCACACTGCGAGGTGAACTTTGAAGTCCCGAAGTCGCGCGACCGAATCATCATTACAGCTTCAGCCAAAATTGCCGCGCAAACTGGAGTGGAGATGGAAGCATTGACAGCGGTGAGCATCGCGGCCCTGACGATTTACGACATGTGCAAGGCGGCGGACAAAACCATGCGCATCACGGAGATCGTGCTCGTGTCCAAAATAAAAAAATAACCATGCAAATCCAGGTTGGCATCATCACCGTTTCCGACCGCGCGTCTCGCGGCGAGTACGACGATCTGGGCGGGCCAGCGCTCAAGAAAGCGGCGGAAGGTTACGGGTGGAAGATCACCGCTGAGTCGCTCGTGCCGGATGAGAAACGCGACATCCAGCGCACGGTTCGCGAGCAAATCAATAAGGGCTGTTCGCTTGTGCTCACCACCGGTGGCACGGGCGTGGCTTTGCGTGACGTCACGCCGGAGGCCGTGCGTGAGATTGCAGTGCGCGAACTACCCGGCTTCGGCGAAGTGATGCGCATGGAATCGATGAAGATTACCAGGAACGCGATCCTTTCGCGCAACCTCGCCGTGGTGGTGGATCACACGCTGGTCATTTGTCTGCCGGGCAAACCCAGCGGCGCGGTGGAGTGTTTGAGCTTTGTCGTCGGCGCAATCCCGCATTGCGTCGAGGTCCTGCAGGAAGTGCCGACGAGTTGCTGAAGGAGATGAAGTGCCAAGATCCAAACATCACGAGCCAGAGAAGCTCCAAACAACAAGCTCCAATCAGTCTCGCGAGCGGCGCAACAGTTGGAACTTGGAGCTTGGTGTTTTTCTGGATCCTGGTGTTTGGATCTTGGAGCTTCGCCTGCGCTGCTGAAACAAACGACGCTCCCAAGTTCTTTGTCCCCTCCACCAAATACGCCACGACCCGTGTCGCCGGTTGGACGGTTCGCGTGAATCGCGAGTTACTGACGACGCAGAGTTCGCTCGGCAGCAATGCGCTGGCTCTCCTCGCCACGAAGCTGGAGGAAATCACCAACACCGTACCGGCGCGTGCGTGCGAGGAACTGCGCAAGGTTTCCATTTGGCTCGGTGTCGATGACGGCCATGCGCCGTGCGCTGAGTATCATCCCTCCAAGCGCTGGCTCACCGAGCACGGCTTCAATCCGGACAAGGCGAAGTGCGTCGAGATCGGTAATGCGAAGAAGTTCATCGACTGGTCGCGCACGCAGCCTTCGATGGTTCTTCACGAACTCGCGCACGCGTATCACGATCAGGTGCTTGGTTTCAGCGACAAACAAATTCGGGAGGTCTTCAACCGCATGAAAGCGGGTGGCACTTACGAATCCGTCGCACGCGTGAAGGCCAAA
>DATHKK010000161.1:0-7850 GCA_035489355.1 Candidatus Limnocylindria bacterium | reverse complement strand
CAATCCCTTCTACGAACCGGCGATCAAGCAGGAAAATCTCGAAGCGATGGCCGCCAACGCTGGCCAGAGCTTCGAGATTTTCCTGCTTGATCGCCGGTTCGTAGAAGGGATTGAGATCGTCGAGCACCCACACTTGATGGTTGTCGCGCAGCAAACGTTCGGAGACATGGGAAGCGATAAAACCCGCCCCGCCCGTCACGAGGAAATTCATGCGCGGGAAAGTAATGAGTGGAGCGCGCGGCTCCAAGCACCAACGCGTGATGCGGGCGGCAGTAATTGACAAAGAGACGTGACGAAGCAAAGTTGCGCGGTCGGAAGGAGGCCATGAACAATCAGACAGTTCCATCGCGGTGCCGCGTCGTCATGCCACGCGCTTTATTCTTAGCTTGCTTGGCCGGCACGCCCACGTTCGCTCAAGAAGCATTGAATGAAGCCCAGGCGGTGGATCGCGGACGTGCTTTGCGCAAGCAAGCCATCGACCGCAATCTCTATAATCTTAAGGCCGGCCCGGTGCTGATGCGCTTCGATGCGTTGATGGGTTTTGAGTTCAACGACAATCCGCAACTGGTGGACGAATCGCCCGAGGACGATTTTGCGTTTCGTCCTGAACTGAACGTAGGCGCACTCTGGGCTTTGAGTTCCCGAAATGCCCTTTCGCTCAATCTGGGACTGGGCTACGTGAAATACATCAACAACACTGATCTCGATCACGTTGTCGTCGCGCCCAGTTCTGAAATCGCTTTGGACATTTACACCGGCGACGTAGTGATCAACATCCACGAACGCGTTTCGCACTCCCAGGATCCGGTGAGCGATCCGACGGTCAGCGGCACGGGTGATTTCGGCGGCATCGAGAACACGGCGGGCGCGCGCGTGGACTGGGACTTGAACCGTCTCACGTTTTCGGTCGGTTACGATCACTACAACTTCATCTCCACGGGCAACGGCCTTTCCGACACAGTGCAGGCTGGCAATGGCGCGACGCCGGGCAGCACCGAAGATATCCAGGACCGCTCTTCGGAACTTTTTTATGGCCGTGCCGGCGTGAAACTCTCTCCCGCGGTGCTGGCGGGCCTCGAAGCAAGCGGAGGCTTGAACGATTACGAGAGCGATTTCTACAGCGACAATTCGCAGGTGAGCGTGGGGCCTTTTGTCGAGGCACGCATCACGCAAGACATCAAAGCGCGCGTGGCCGGCGGCTATGTGCGTTCGGATTTCGACGACACTGGCGCGGCCTCCGCGCCGGATTCGGTGAATGATTTTTACACGGACCTGAGCGTGGAACACGAGCTGAGCCAGTTCTTGAGCCACAAGCTTTCGGTTGGACGCGAAGCCCGGTCGGGCGCCGCCTCGGAACTCGTCACGCTCTATTACGCCCGCTACGACAACAACTGGACCATGAATCGGTTCTCGATTCTTCGCACCGCGCTTTTCTACGAGAATGGACGTGAGCGCAGCGGCGTCACCGAGCGCCTCGAACGCATTGGCATTGGACTCGGCGTCACGGTTCCACTCAGCCGCAAACTCAACGCCGGCGCCGGCTACCAGTTTCTCTACAAGGACTCCGATCAAGCCAACCGCGATTACTTGCAAAACAGCATCACGATTAACTTCAGCTATGCGTTTTGAAAATTCGGCTTTTCTTCATCCGAGCGGTTGCGTTTTGTGGCGGTGCAAGCACCTTGGGCGCATGGAGGTTGGGCAGGTTTGGCGAACGATCGGTTGCTGCATTGCATTGCTTCTCGCGGCGTCATTGCGAGCGCAATTGCCGTCGCAAAGCGTCACCACCAATGCCAGCCGCGGCGCGCGCGCGTCCGCTACCAATCAGATCTTGGATGATCAACATCGTCTCCGTGCCGGGGACAAATTGAGCTTTCGCGTCGTAGAGGATGGTGAAGACGCGAAGATGTTGCCGGTGACGGACTCGGGCGAGATCGAGCTGCCGAATGGCTTCGGTCGTTTCACCGCGAATGGCAAGACCTGCCGCACGCTGGCGCAGGAGATCAAAGCGGAACTGGAAAAGGATTACTACAAACGCGCAACGATCCAACTCGGCCTGGACTCGATCAACAATGTGCGGGGCCAGGCGTACGTTTCCGGCCAGGTTTCCAAACCAGGCCCAGTGAACATTCCGGTGAACGCTTTGCTCAAGTTGAGCCAGGCCATTCTCATCGTCGGTCCGCCCACGCAATGGGCCAAGCTGACGGCCGTGAAAGTCGTGCGACAAACGGGCAAGGAAACGCAAACGATGATCGTGGATGTCGATGCCATTTTAAACAAGGGAAGGCCGGAGAGAGACATGGTATTGGAGCCGGACGATTTGGTGATCGTGCCGGAACGGGGGGTCCTCATCGGAAATTGACAATCCGCAGCAACGCAATTGCCATGAACGAACCGCTTCCTTTTCAAGCTGGAGACCGCGCGACCGGCGTGGCGCAATTCTTCAGCCGCATGCAGCGTTACAAATCGCTGCTCAAGCGGCGTTGGTGGGTGTTGTTGATTACGCTGGGCATCGCGGTTGGCGCGCAGACGTATCGCGCGTCCAAAACGCCGCTCACCTACGTATCGAAGGCGCAGATGATCGTCGGAAACCGCAGTTCGACGGTGACGGACACGGCGGCAGCCAATGACGAAAATTTCGTGGGCACCACCATTGCGTTGCTAAAAGGGAATTTGATTGCGACGCGGGCCAGGGAGGCCATCGCGGCGGCGCAGCCCGATTTGCCGCAAAGGCCGGTCACGCTTGAGATGTCGCTGGTGCCGAAAACTTCGATTTTTCTGCTTCAGGCGCGTGGCGAGTACCCGAAGTTCACGCAGGCTTACCTGAACGCGTGCATGGATGAGTTCCTGACGTATCTGAAAGAGATCCGTGGCAAGAGCAGCGCCGACACGATGCGCGCCGTCACGGAACAAATGCAGGAAGCGCAGAAGCGAATTGATGAAGGACGCGCGGAAATGGTTCGGTTCCAGAATAATCACAACGTCTCGTTTGTTGAGGAGGATGCGAAGAGCACAGCGTTGCGGCTGAATAATTTGCAGAACGATCTCGCTCAGCTTAAGCGCAACCATCGGCTTCTGGAGTCGCTGAACAACGCCTCTGCAACTCGAAGCGGCGATAAGAATGATGGCGGGGTTAACGATGTCCGCGAGCAGGACCGCGCACGGCAGCAGCTTGCTCAACTGGAACAACAGAAACGAGAGATGGACAAGATCTACCGGCCTAAGCATCCGAAAATGATCAAGCTGGAGGAACAGATTGCGGCGCAGTCGAATCTGCTCCAGGTATTGCAAACGTTGTCCGCCGAGCAATTGCAACAGCGCCGGGAAGATCTCGACAAGCAGATCGCCGCCGTTCAAACCGACATCGAGAAGGAAGAACAGAAGTCGCGCGAAGCCAGCTCTCGCCTGGCTGAGTACGAAACCATCAAGGCGAAAACCGAGGACGCCAAAAGCCTTTATTCGCGCATCTCGTCCATGTTGGAGAAGGTCAAAATCGAAGGCGGAGTTCCGGTGGAATCCATTTCAGTTCTGGAGCCTGCCTCCATAGCCAAGGCGGACAACAGCGGTTTCACGAAGAACATCATCATCGGCTGCTTCATCGGAATCGTCTTCGGTGTCGGCCTGTTGTTTCTGTTGGATCGCTTCGATGATCGACCGGTTTCTTATACCGAGTTGCAGGAGCACTTCGACGAAATGATTCTCGGTCAGATTCCCGAGGATTCCACCCGTGCGCGCGATCGCAAGTTGCTGCCGCTCACCGCCAATGACACGCGGTACGCCTACGCCGAGGCGCACCGCAATTTGCGTTCATCGCTCATCTTTATGGCCATCGAGGGTGCGCGGCCCCGCACGATCGTGATCACCAGCGCGGTTCCAGGTGAAGGCAAGTCCACGGTCGCGGTGAATCTGGCGATCACGATGGCGCTCTCCGGCTCACGCGTGCTCCTCATCGACGCGGACATGCGCAAGGGAACAGTTCACGAATACTTCGAGATCGCGGAGCAACCCGGTCTGGCCGACGTGCTGACCGGCGGAACGCCATGGGAGCAAGTGATTCAACAAACGCATGTGCAGAATCTTTCCGTGATGCCGCGGGGCCACTTCCCATCGAACCCGGGCGAGCTGTTGCTGACGGGCGCCGACGGATTGCTGCGCGATGTTTATTCGCATTTCGATTTTGTGTTGTTCGATAGCGCGCCGATTCTCGCCGCCGACGATACGGCGAGCCTTGCACCCAAAGTCGATGGAACATTGTTTGTCATTCGCGCGGCTTACACTTCGGCGCGGCTCGCCCGCAACGCGCTGGAGCTGCTTTATCAACGGCAAGTCAACGTGATGGGCATCGTGTTCAACTCGGTGGAGACGAACAGCCGCGAGTATTATTATTTCAAATACCCTGAGTATTACGCGAAGGGCTTGGCGCACAAACAGAGCTGAGCGATGCGACATTAACAAGTGGCCGGCAGGTAGGGCGTGTCTGTCCCAGCGCGCCGGGTGAGGCGTCAGCAAGTTCTGTCTTCGCGTGGCACGGCGCGCTGGGACAGACACGCCCTACCATCGACGTTTGAGGCGACACGCCATCAATGGTCGAAGTTAATGTCGATAGCGACGCAGGAAGATTCGCACCACGATCAGGCCGGCGATTAATCCGCCGAGATGCGCCGCGTGCGCGACGTGTGTTCCGAGCAGCCAATTGGGAAACATGATTCCCACCACGGTGATCACGGCGGCAACGGTGAGCAGACGATTCGCGGTCATGCGCACGGGAATCACAAAAAACAGCAGCAGCGTCATGCGCGCTTCCGGAAAAAGAGAAGTGAACGCGGCGATCAATCCGAACACGCCCGCCGAAGCGCCGACGACTGGGCCGCCGAAACGTTGATACGATAAGATGCTGGCGAACACTTGAAGCGCGCCGCCCGCCACGCCGCTGACCAAATAGAGCAACGCGAGCCGGGATTTTCCGAGCACGGCTTCCAGCGGTCGACCGAAGACAAAAATCATCCAGCAGTTCAACAGCAGGTGAACGATGCCTCCGTGAAGAAATTGAAAAGTGATCAGTTGCCAAAAATGCCCGTGACGCAGGCCGGCCAGGCTCAGCGCGCCGTGGGGCACGAGCGGAAGCCGCATGCCGATGAGGAACACCAGGACATTCAGCGCGATTAGCGCCATGGTGAACGGCGGAAACCGTTGCGAGTTGCCCATGCGGTCCAAGAATCCCTCTGACACGCGGCGAACCTAGAGGCGTGCCGCCGCTGTTTCAAAAGATTTTGTTAATGACGATGCCATGCGCGGTGATTTCGGGTGCGGATGCTTTTCCACGAGCGACGGCGCAACGGATGGCGGGATGTTCCCGCACATACGCGCTCAACAATTCCGGCGCGATGAGCAGCGCGGTGGAGAGCGCATCGGTATCCGTTGCTCGCGGCAGGACTACGGCACTCAGCAGCGCTCCTTCCGCCGGTGTGCCGGTGCGTGGATCAATGACATGGCCGTAAGTTTTTTCGCCGTTTTGAAAGGAGCGTCCCCAAACAGCCGAGACGGAGAGCGACTCATCCTCGAGTTCAACTATCGCGAGCGGTTCGGCAGTGAGATCCTGGCGCGGAGAAGTGACGGCGATCTTCCAACGCGCGCCATTTGGCTGACGACCGATCGCCATGCTCGTGCTTGTGCCGCCGTGAATCAGCACGCTGGCGACACCCGCTTCGCGCAACAGATCAACGGCGCGATCGACGGCGTAGCCTTTGCCAATGGCGCCGAAGTCGAGCATCACGCCGGGCCGTGTGAAACGGACGGTGAGTTTGTCTGAATCCAGTTCGACGTGCTGCATCCCCACTTGCAAACACGCTTCCTCGAAAGCCGCCGCGTCCGGCATTGCACCCGTCCCGCCCATGAATCCCCAGCAACGCATCAGCGGCGCAATGGTTATTTCGAACGCGCCGCCCGTCTCGTGCGTCAGCTCGCGCGCGCGTTCGAGGAGGTGAAACAAACCCGGCGTGACACGCACGGCGCGTTGATGCGCCTCTGCGTTCAGCCGCGCCACCTCGCTGCTGGGGCGATACAAACTGAGTTGCGCTTCGACGCGATCAATTTCATCCAGCGCTTCTTCGCCCGCCGCGCGCAACGCCACAGAATCTTCGCCATGCAAGATGATTTCAAATCGCGTCGCCATAGCGTGACGAGCGACCAGGACTTGTGCGGCGGAATTCACGTGAAAGTCTTAACGCAGAGACAGAGTCGCGCGAAGCGTTTTGGCGCATAGCGCATCGTCGCGGCTTTCTAAAACAAAGCGGCGGTCGAATGACCGCCGCTCGTGAAGGAAGATATTCTATTCGCGCTCAGGACAATTCGAGCGAGCCGTAAGTAAGCGCCGGAACTTCTTTGCCGTTTCCGTCCGTCACCTTGCGCGTCTTTTCGTCGAAGAGGCAGGCCATATTCTGGCGCTCGGATTGTTCAGCCAGTGAGATAACCGTCTGCACGCGAATGGCGAGATCGATGCCGGCGTTCGGCTGCTTGTTCGCGCGGATGCAATCAAACCAGTTCTTCTCGTGGAAGCGGATGTCCTCGGCCTGCATGCCGCTAATTTGCTTCGGCTCGACTTCTTCGGAAGCCCAGCGCTCGGGCAATATTTCGAGGCGCTCGCCGTTGTTGCCCAAATTCATCGTGGCCTTGTGGCCGTAGATGACGAAGCCAGGACTCTTCGCATTGACCGTGCTGCAGGTGACGGTCAGCAAGTAGCCACTGGGGAATTCCGCCGTGAGTTGCACATGTTCCGGCACATCGCGCTCGGGCGTGCCGGGCGTCTTCTTGTCCGAGTGAACGTTCTTCGAGCCGATGCTCACCACCCGGCGCGGAAACTCGGGATTGCCCGAAGCGAGCATGAGCGGGTGCAAACGATGCGGCACTAGATCGCCGAGCAACCCGCCGCAATAAGGATAATATTTGCGCCAGCGATGAAAATGATCTGCGCTGAATGACGGACGCTTCTTCACTTGGCCGAGCCACTTTTCCCAATCCAGGTTCCCGGGCTTCGTTTCAGGATCGATGTCATAATTCCATTCGCCCTTGGGATTGTTGCGGCAGTAATAGCCCTGGCTCCAAATGAGCTGGCCGATTTCGCCGCCCTTGATCAACTCCGCTGCTTTGTGCCAACCGCCTGCGGAACAGCCCTGAGAACCGACTTGGAGAATTTTGCCCGTGCTTTTTACCGCGTCGTACACTTGGAAAGCCTCGCCCAAGTAGCGCGTCATCGGCTTCTCGCAATACACGTGCTTGCCCGATTGCATCGCTTGGATGGCGATCGTGGAGTGCCAGACGTCATGCGTCGCGACCACGACGGCGTCGATGTCTTTGCGATCGAGCACCTTTTGGTATTCCGTGTACACATCGGATTCCTTGAGTGGCTGCGGCATCTTGCGGCCGTATTGGTCGGCGCGGCCCATCATCCAATCGCGCCGCTTCGAGAACAGATCGCAGCCCGCCGCGACGACCACGTTATTGTCACTGCCCTTGTTCTGCATCCCCATGATGTGGTCCTGGCCAATGCCGTAGCCGACGCCGATGACCGCCACAGCGATGCGATCGTTTGCGCCAATCACTCTGCCGGTCGAAGGCGCGGTGTCCGCGCCATAGACTGGCGTTTTCAAAATTCCGGTGGCGGCAAGGGCGGCACTCGCGATGGAAGTTTTCTTGATGAAGTCCCGGCGGGATTCGCCGGCCAACGAAGTCTGTTCTTTTTTCATGGCAATTCTTTCGCTCGTTATTTTTGGGGCGTGTGGGCGAGCCTACTGGATCGCATTGAGGGGTCAAGCCGCGACAACGAAAAAGCGAGGCCGGGTTGCCCCGGCCTC
>DATHKK010000160.1:0-2410 GCA_035489355.1 Candidatus Limnocylindria bacterium | reverse complement strand
GACGAAGATTTCAAACGACTGCAGAAACAAACGCTCGCCGCCATTCAACGCGAGAAGGCTGAGCCCAACTCCATGGCGCTGCGTGTGTTCCCAACGCTCCTCTTCGGCAAAGATCACGCCTACGGAAATCCGATGACCGGCTCCGGCACTGAAGAGAGCGTGGGCAAACTCACCACGGCCGACCTGCGCAAGTATTACGACACCTGGATGAAACCCAACAACGCGACCATGATTGTCGTCGGCGACACCACGCTCGCGGAGATTTCGCCCAAGCTCGAAAAGCTGTTTCGCAATTGGAAGACCGGCGAGGTGCCGAAGAAGAACATTGCGCATCTCGACAAATCTTCCGCCAGGCCCGGCGTCTATCTCATCGATCGGCCCGGCTCCATTCAATCGATTATCTTCGCGGGCGAACTCGCGCCGCCCATCAAGCAGCCGGAGGAAATCGCCATTGAGACCATGAACAACATTCTCGGCGGCACCTTCACCTCGCGTATCAACATGAATCTGCGCGAGGACAAGCATTGGAGCTACGGCTCGCACTCGTTCATCTCCGGCACGCGCGCGCAGCGGCCCTTCATCGTCATGGCGCCAGTGCAGACGGACAAAACCAAGGAAGCGCTCATGGAAGTGACCAGCGAATTGAAGGGCGTGCTCGGCGATAAGCCCATCACCGAAGCCGAGCTGAAGAAGGCGCAAGTGAACCAGACTTTGCGCATGCCGGGCGCGTGGGAAACCGCCGGCTCCGTTGCCGGTTCCATCGCGCAGCTCGTGCGCTACCGCTTGCCCGACGATCATTTTCAAACCTATCCCGGCAAAGTCCGCGCGCTCACGCTACCCGTCCTCGCCGACGCCGCCAAAACCGTGGTCCAGCCGGACAAACTCATCTGGGTGGTGGTGGGTGACCGCTCGAAGATCGAAGCCGGCATTCGCGAATTGAACATGGGCGAACTCCACCTGCTGGATGTGGATGGGAATGCAGTGAAGTAGGACGTGGCGGTTGCTCTTTCTCATGCCTAGGTTACGAGTCAAATTGCTCCCGATTCACTTCGACGATTTTTATCGCACGATGGAGGCAGAATCTGATCGCGGCTGCGTTCTCATTGCTTGCCACGTCTTGGACGTCGCATTGGAGCACCGGTTGCGATTTCACCTCTCTCGACGATCACGCATCATCAAAAAGGCGATAGATCCGTTGTTCGGGAGCACACGCCCACTTTCATCCTTCTGGGCAAAAATTCATACGGCGTATTCCCTTACGCTCTTGGAGGATTGGGCATTCGAGGACTTGAACACCATTCGAAGTATTCGGAATGCACTCGCTCATTCGCACGGGCCATTCTCATTTGATGCCGCCGAAATAAGGCCACTGCTCTTCCGCCTTCACTCCACGCGCCTGGGGTACGGACGTCCAGGCCGTGCGTGGTCAGTAGCGCAAGCACGAAAGCATTGTCAGACCCAGGCCACAGAGTGGGATGCAAGAGCAAGCCAGGTTTACTTCACGCTCGGGTTTCACTATCTGCATGGCTACCTTACCAAAGGAATTGCATACAAAAGGCGAGCGGCCTGACTTTGATCCGTTAGTCTAGGCCACGCGCGTGGATCTTTCTTCCATCCATCGATGTCAGCTATCCCGTTGGTTGGGAGCGCAGCGTAGTCGAGAGATGCTTACTGGTGTTCGACGATGTTCCTCGGGGCCTCTCGTCGTCGAGGGGAGAGGGAAGACGGAGCGCCGCTCGAATTGAATTACCCCGCTCAGCTTTTAGGTACTACCCAGATGTTGCGGAAGAAAACAGGATTGCCGTGGCCTTGCAGTTGAATCGGTCCGTCCGCCGGAACTTCCTTCATACCGCCGCCGGGAGTTTCTTTCTTGAACTCCAGCTTGTCGTGGATGACCACGCCGTTGTGTTTCACGGTCACGATGGTGTTGCTGATTTTTTTTCCCTCGGCGTCGAACTTCGCGGCCGTCAGGTCGAAGTCGTAGGTCTGCCAGGTGAGCGGCGGGTAGCACATGTTCTCGGACGGGCGGGCCTGTTGATAGAAGCCGCCGCACTCGTTGTTCTCGCCCTTCAAACCAAAGCTGTCGAGCACCTGGCATTCGTAGCGATCGAGGAGATACACGCCGCTGTTGCCGCGGTCCTGTCCGCGCCCGAGCGGCTTGAAGGGCAACAGGAACTCCAGGTGCATGGTGAAGTCCGAGAAGGCCTGTTTGGAGACGGTCCCGGCCTGAAGCAGCTTGCGCTCGTCCATGTGGCCGTTCTTCCAGGCCTCCGCACTGGTGCCGTCGAAGAGAACCACAGCGCCCGGCGGCGGCTTGGCGCCTTCGGTCGGACTTTTGCGGGAAACCTTTTCCATGGTCCACGGGCCGCCCGCGTCGCTGCTGATGGAGATTTTGCCGGCGGCGAGTTCC
>DATHKK010000159.1:0-3166 GCA_035489355.1 Candidatus Limnocylindria bacterium | reverse complement strand
CATAAGCTGTGCGCATTGTGCAGCGGGCCGTGCTTGGCAAAACCTTTCAGGTAGTACGCGCCCTGCACCTGGTGCAGCCCGATCTGTTCGCCGAAGTTCGTGCCCGCGATGATCTCGCCGCCCTCATTGAAGTCCACGCCCCACGTGTTCCCTCCACCTTCAGCGAACAACTCGAACTCACGCGTGATGGGATGATAGCGCCAGATGCCCTGCTGAAATTCGATCCCGCGGATGTTCGCCGTGACCGTGCTGCCGTGCGCTCCGTAAAGCCAGCCGTCCGGCCCGAATGTGAGTGAGTTTGCGAACGCGTGCGAATCCTCCATGCCGAAGCCGCTGAGCAATACTTCGGGATCACTGTCAGGAATGTCGTCATGGTTTCTGTCTGCGTAGAAAAGCAAATACGGTGGCTGGGCCACGAACACTCCGTCATGTCCGAGCGCCATGCCAGACGCGAGATTCAACCCCGTCACGAAATTTTTGAACTTGTCGGCTACGCCATCACCATTCGTGTCTTCGCAGATGGTGATTTTGTCCGCACCTTTCGGCCCGCGCGGCGGCGGCTCCGGCACGCGATCGTATTTCGTGCGGAGATATTGATCCACATTCGCCGCTTTAAGCCCGGCGGGATTTGGATACTGGAGATACTGCACGACCCAGATGCGTCCGCGCGCATCGAAACTCATCGTGACGGGTTGACGAATGTTCGGTTCGCTCGCGACGAGCTTCACTTCGAAACCATCTGCCACGCGCATCTTGCGCATGGCCAGGGCGGGAGAAGGAACCTCGCTTCTGACTGGAGCAGTCGGCGAGATCAGCACTGCCGCGAGGAAGACCAATGTGTTTCGTATGCGGTGGTTCACGTTCTGTTTGTAGCCAAACGCGAGTGCCATGTGAACCACGCAAACCGAGTGCTACAGCACTAATTCCGTGCCGACTCCGGCATCCGTGAAAATCTCCATCAGAACCGAATGCGGCACGCGGCCATCGACGAGCGAAACCTTGTCCACGCCGGAACGAATCGCCGCCACAGCGCTGTCCATCTTGGGAATCATCCCTTTGTCGATCACGCCGATGCGTTTCAATTCCTCGATCTGGCTCGTGGTGATTTGAGTAAACAGCGTGCCCGGATCCTTCGGGTCGCGCATCAATCCCGGCACATCGCTCATGAAGACCAACCGCTTCGCCTTCAGCGCGATGGCCGCCTGCGCTGCGCCCACGTCGGCGTTGCAGTTGTAGATTTGTCCGCTGGCATCGCGGGCCGTGGGACTAATGACCGGAACAATCCCTTGTTCAATGCACTCCAGCAGCGGCGCCGTGTTCACCGCGATGACTTCGCCGACGTAGCCCACGTCGATCTTCGCGCCGGGTTTCTCCTTATCGCCGAGCCACAGCTTGCGGCAGGTGAAAATGTCCGTGCCGGCAAAACCCTTGGCCTTGCCGCCGAGCGCATTGATCGCTGCTACGATCTCGGGATTGATCTCTCGCGAGAGCACTTGATCGACCACCTGCACCGTCGCCTCATCCGTGACGCGCTGGCCCTGAATGAAGTTCGCCTTCAAGCCCGCTTTCTCCATCGCGCGCGTGATGGCTTTGCCGCCGCCATGCACGACGACCGGGTTAATCTCCACGGCTTCGAGGAATACGATATCGCGCGCGACGTCGGTGCGCACCGCCGCGTCCGGCGAATCCATGAACGACCCACCATACTTCACCACGAACGTCTCGCCGTTGAAGCGCTGGATGTAGGGCAGTGCTTCCAGCAAGTTTTCCGCTTTGGCGATCAAGTTTTCCATCGTTAGCCTCCGAGCGTCGCCGGGTCCGTCACATCGCCTTTGTTGAACTCGACGTATTCTTCCGTCAGGTCAGAGGCATACATCAGTGCGCTGCCGCGGCCGACGTTCAGGTTGATGTGCAGATCAAACTCCTTTGGCGCCACGGCGGCGCAGAGTTGCTTGAAGGTCGCTTTCGTCGGCTGGCCGCCCTTAAGGCTCCAAAGGATTTTCTTACTGCCCGGCGCGCTGTAGCCGATGTCCACTTTCTCTTCCACAATCATGGCCGGCGAATAACCGAGTGCCGCAATGATTCGTCCCCAATTCGGATCGCCGCCAAACCAACTCGTCTTGACCAATGCGCTATTGGCGACCGCCCGTGCGGCGGCATCGGCATCGGCAAAGTTGCGCGCGCCGTTCACGCGAACGGTGACGAAGCGAGTCGCGCCTTCGCCGTCGCGGACGATCATCTTCGCGAGTTCAAGGCAGACGTGATTGAGAGCGGACTGAAAAGTTGAGAGTTGAGAATTGAGAGTTGAGAGCCGGTTGTTCTCCGCCAGCCCATTGGCCAGGACGAGCACTGTGTCGTTGGTGCTCATATCGCCGTCCACCGTGATTCGGTTGAAGCTATTCGCGACGGCCTGTTCCAAACACGTCTGCAAAGTCTTCGCTTCAATCGCGGCATCGGTCGTGATGAAGCACAGCATTGTAGCGTGTAACGGAATTGCCGGAGGCCGTTGGCCCGTCGTGCTCATGCCCGGTTGAATCATCCCCGCGCCTTTGCACACGCCACCAATGCGCACCGCCTTGCCGCCCAACTTGAATTCAATCGCGATCTGTTTCGGTCGCGTGTCGCTGGTCATGATGGCTTCGGCAACCGCATCGGCACTGGCACGGCTCGCGTTGATAATTTGCGCTGCCGCCAGAATGCCACGCTTCACATTCGGCATCGGCATGAGCACGCCAATCCGCCCGGTCGAGCCGACCAGCACATGCTGGTCGCGCAGTCCGAACTGCTTCGCTGTTACCGCTGCCATTTCGCGCGCGTCCGCCAGACCTTGCTTGCCGGTGCAGGCGTTGGCATTTCCTGAATTCACAACGATGGCTTGACCAATGCCACGCTTCACCCGCTCAAGGCAAAGTTTCACCGGCGCGGCACACGCCTGGTTCGTGGTGAACAGCCCGGCCACGGCCGCCGGCACTTCCGAAACGATCAGGGCCAGGTCGCGCTTGCGTCCTTTGTTCGAGCCTTTGCCTGTGCCGAGCCTTTTGATGTCGCAAAACACACCGCTCGCGAGAAAGCCGCGCGGCGCAACGATGGAACCGGCCAGTTCAGTGAACTTGAGTTTCATGTGGCGGCGGAGTGTAAGAATGATCGCGTCCAACGCAAACCGTTT
>DATHKK010000158.1:0-2265 GCA_035489355.1 Candidatus Limnocylindria bacterium | reverse complement strand
GGTCTAGAATTCCCGATGGCAGTCAGGCTCTGGCCGTTCGCCGTTCGGGAGAAGTTCGCGTTGAACGTTAGCCCCTGCATGAAGAAATTCTCCATCGTTACGCCGAGCTTCCGTAATTCCGAGTGGCTCAAGCTCTGCGTCGCGTCCGTAGCCGATCAACAAATCGAATTGGAGCATGTTGTCCAGGATGGTGGCTCAGATGATGGGACACTGGAGTGGCTGTTGCCCGACGCGCGCGTGAGTGCCGTCGCAGAAAAGGATTCCGGGATGTATGACGCTCTCAATCGCGCGCTGCGAAGATCGAGCGGCGAGCACATCGCGTTTCTGAATTGCGACGAACAGTACTTGCCCGGCGCTCTCCAGGCCGCGGGCGATTTTCTGGATCAACATCCAGCGGTGGAGGTGCTGTTCGGCGACGCCGTGGCGGTCAATCCGTCCGGTGACTATCTGTGGCACCGCAAGATGTTGCTTCCCAAGGAATGGCATACGTCCGTCTGTCCATTGTCCACGCTGACGTGCGCGACTTTTTTTCGCCGCAGCATGCTGGATCGGCGCCGAATCTTTTTTGACCCGCAGTGGAAGTACGTCGGCGATAGCGACTGGGTGCTCTCGCTCCTGCGCGCGAACGTTCGGATGGCGCTGCTGAGAAAATTCACATCCGTTTTCACGCACACGGGACGCAACTTAAGCCTGGAGTCGAACGCGTCGGCGGAGGCGGAAGTGTTCTACCAGCGCGCGCCGGGATTCATTCGTTGCTTGCGCCCGGCGGTACTGGCGCATCACAGACTGCGCCGTTTGTTCGGCGGGATTTACTTTCAACGCCCGTTTTCCTTTTCACTCTACACACAGGGCAGCCCCGGCGCTCGCGTGGTAAAGCATGCCGACAAGCCAACCTTCCGGTGGAAGTGGTAGCGCGCCCACGCGGAACGTGATCGCCCGCGGGATAGAAACGTAAGGGAAAAACGGAACGGCGTTTACGAGGCGACTTTGCTGGCGTCGAGTTCGGCGAATGGATTGTTGGCAAATGAGGGAATGTTGACTTCCGTTTTGGCCGCGGCGAGCGGCTTGGACGGACGCTCGGGTGCCTGCCCGTTTTGCGTTACTGCGGCGGGCGCTTCTCCGTTTTCCCGCGGGTGTTTCGCGCGCTTGTTGCGCGGCAAAGGGCTGATCATGGCGTTGATGCCTTTGCCGATCAGTTTCGGCTCGAAGTCAGGATGTCCCCACGGCGCCAGCGCCACCATGAATTTTTGCACCTGCTGAAAACCGAATTCCTTGTGCGCCATTTCGCGGCCGCGGAATTTCAGCGTCACCTTGACCTTCATGTCTTCGGCGAGAAAGTCGATCGCGTGGTTCAACTTGACGCCGAAATCGTGGGGATCGATCTGCGGGCTGAGTTGCACTTCCTTCACTTTGTTCGCGTGCTGGTGTTTCTTCGACTCTTTGTCCTTCTTGGCCTGTTCGTAACGGAACTTGCCGAAGTCAACGATGCGGCACACTGGCGGTGTGGCGTTGGGCGCGATCTCGACGAGATCGACGCCGAGGGCTTGCGCCTGACGGATGGCATCCGACAACTGAAGGATGCCTAGCTGCTGGCCATCGATGCCGATGACGCGTACTTCACGGGAACGGATCTTACCGTTGACCCTGAATGTTGGACCACTGTTCCACGAAGACCGAGGCGGAAAAGGGCGGCTCAATGCGCCCTCCTTTGCAGGATGTTCATGCAGATTTGATTAGCAAACATGCGGCCATACTTGGCACTTTTCGCGAGCCTAATTTACTCAGAGCGCGAAGTGTGGCAAGCCAAAACTCCCCGGACGAATGCGCACGCAGAACGAAACGTCCCGACTTTCCAAGCCTGGCCTTTCGCTCGTCTCGTCTGCCTTGGGGCCGCTTGAGTTCCCGGCGTTCGCAAGTAATTTGGCGCAGTTCAACAAGGGGAACCAAGGAGACAGGAATGATACTATCATGGAGGCCGTCGCACGTACGCCGCTACGCCGAAATCGGCAAGTTGCTTTGGAAATACAGCCGCTCGGATATTTTCCACGCCAGCGCGTTTGTCGATCCCAAGGGCGAGTTGCCCGTCGCGAACGGCAAAGGCCCCCGCCCGGAAGAACTCGCGAATGATCTCGAAGCGATGGGACCAACGTTCGTGAAGCTGGGACAAATCCTCTCCAGCCGTCCCGATATTCTGCCCGCGCCTTACGTGAAGGCGCTCAGCCGTTTGCAGGAAAGCGTGAAACCGTTTTCCTTCGCCGAAGTGGA
>DATHKK010000157.1:0-3083 GCA_035489355.1 Candidatus Limnocylindria bacterium | reverse complement strand
GTGGCGAAGCGCGCGGGCCTTCTCGATGAGCGCACCACGGCGTGCCGATTGATCAACGGCGAGAGCGAGGGCTGGCCCGGCTTGGTGCTCGATCGTTACGGCGATGTGTTGGTGCTGAAACTCTACACGGTGGCGTGGCTGTCGCGGGTTCATCTGCTGATGGAACTGTTGAGAACATTGAATCCAAAGACCGTAGTGCTGCGGCTTAGCCGCAACGTGCAGTCAGGCTTCAGCGAAAGCGGCTACAGCGATAGACAAGTGATCGTCGGCGAACCGGTGAACGGCCCGGTGGTGTTTCTCGAAAGCGGAATCCGGTTCGAAGCAGACGTAATCAGCGGACAGAAGACGGGATTTTTTCTCGATCAGCGCGAGAACCGGCGTCTCGTCGAAACCTTGGCGCGCGGCGCGGACGTGTTGAACGCGTTCAGTTTCTCCGGCGGCTTTTCCCTTTACGCGGCGCGAGGTGGCGCGCGCTCGGTCACGGACCTCGACATCAGCGCGCATGCACTCGCGAGCGCCCAACGGAATTTTGCGCTGAACATAGGTGACGCGGCGACTGCGAACTGCCGGCACGAAACGATTCAGGCGAATGCGTTCGACTGGTTGGAGGAGAATCGCGGGAAACAGTTCGACGTGATCGCGCTCGATCCGCCATCGCTGGCGAAGCGCGAAACAGAGCGCGCCGGGGCCATCGGCGCGTATCAAAAATTGGCGGCAAGCGCGCTCGCTCATCTGCGCAAACGCGGAGTGCTGGTGGCCGCGTCATGCTCGGCGCACGTGACGGCGGAAGAATTTTTTGACGCGATTACGGCGATGGCGAAAACGAGCCAGAGAACTTTCAGCGTGTTCAACACCACAAGGCACGCATCGGATCATCCCGCGACTTTTCCCGAGGCGGAGTATTTGAAATGTATTTACCTGCGGTTCAAACCGTAGCGCATCGCGGGGCGACAGCCTGATGGTAGTCGTGGGATTTATCCCACGGACCATTGCACGCCATGCACCGCGTCGCGGAGCGACGCCTGCTCCGCGACGAACGAATTGTCGGTGTTCGAACCATGGCTATCATCACCCCGTCGATCCGCGACCCCTGTTGGAACCCGAACAAAGGCCAAGGGCGGAGTCGTTGGTATTTTGGAAACCTCTTCACGCCGCTCCTTCTTTTCGCGCTGATGTTGCTGGTGCAATTGTCGGACGATGCGCCCACCGATCCACAACGCTGCAATCAGCAGCACCGCGCCGGAGACGTGTTCCATGCGCAACAGCACGCGCGGCGACATACGCCCGTGCCCCTTGGAGACGCCCCAGGCGAGCAACACAAACCAGAGCGTGGCCCCCGCCGCCACTCCGACCACACAAGCAATACGGTCGTCCACGGTGTGATCGATCCAGTTGTGCGAGAGAAAAGTCGCGGTGAGCGTGATCCAGAGCAGCAGTACGGATGGATTTCCCAGCACGCGCAGAAAGCCGATCATGAAGGCGGAACGCGGGTGGAGCTTTTGTTCGATCATGTCCGCGCCGAGAGTGTGGGAGGGAATGGACTTCGCCGAAAAATATTTCCAGGACAAATAAAGGAGAAACAAAAAGCTGAGTAGTTCCATGACGGATTTCACCATCGTCAAACCGAGGAAGGCGGAGAAGCCGGTCAGGGCGATGCCGCAGTAAATCGATTCCATCAACACAGAGCCGAAACCGATCATCAACGCCCAGCGAAAACCCCGCCGCGCGCCTTCGTTGATGATTGTCAGATTGATGGGTCCCACCGGTATGGAAATCAGGAAACCGGCGATGAAACCGGTGATGGCCGCGGTCGGGCTGTGTTGAGGTATCATCGCCACGCGGTTATCTCATGGATCATCGGATTCCTGCGTGTCCTCATCCTCTTCGATCTCGCGCTGCATCTTGCGGGAGATATAAGGCCGGATGAATCCGTAGAGCAGGTAAGCGGTGAACAGAAGGGGCAATACGATGTAGAGCACGCGTTCCCGGAGAACCACGACGCTGCCAATGAAAACCGCCCCCATGATAGTTTTCCAAAAGGTTCCGGTCGCCTTCAAATCGAAACGTTTGAAGGTGGGATACTTCACCGTGCTGATCATCATGGCCGAGAGGAAGAGCAGCACAACGGGCAGCGCGAAACGCCACTTGGGCGGCGCATTGCCGTGCTCGTCCAAATGGATCATCAGATAGGTAAGCGAGGAAACCAGGCCTGCCGCGGCGGGAATGGGGAAGCCCAAAAACTCCTTGCCGCCGCCGGAGCCCGCCATGGTCGCAAGACAGTTGAAGCGCGCGAGCCGGAAGGCGCCCGCCAACAGATAGAGAGAGGATATGAACCAGCCCCATTCCGGATGATTGATAAAGACGTCCCGCAAGACGACCCGATGCACGAGGAAGGCGGGAGCGACGCCGAAGGAAACGAGGTCCGCGAGAGAATCGAACTCACGCCCGAACGGACTCTCCACGCCGGCCATGCGGGCGATGCGGCCATCGAACAGATCGAAGATGCACGCCAGCAGAATGAAGCCGAGCGCGATCTTGATCTGCGTGAAATCGGGATTCAGTACATCCGTGCCGATCTCGGCGCCGACGATTTTGGTGAGCGCCACGAAGCCGCAGAAGAGATTCGCCGCCGTGAACAGGTTCGGCAGAAAATAAATTCTCAGCTTCGGCTCCGGCGCTTCGGGCAGTTGTTCTTCAGCCATAACCCCTCATTCGAATTTGCCGACGACCGATTGGCCGCCCGCCACTTCATCGCCCGGATGCACGTGCAACTTCACATGATTCGGCAGAAACAAATCCACGCGCGAGCCGGGCCGCGTCATGCCGATACGCACCGAACGCGAAACCACGTCGTGGGCCTTGATCCACGGGACGATTCGGCGGCCCCAGGTGCCAGCGATGATGCGGACAGCGACGCGTGTGTCGGGACGGCCAATCACATCGAAGCCAAGGAAAAGATTCTCCGGCGAAGTCGTTCCATTCGTTTTGCGGGCGGGTTGATGTTCGAAACGCGCGATCGTGCCGGTGACCGGCGCGTCCTGCACCTGCACGTCGAACAGCGACACGCGAATGGAAATCCGTTT
>DATHKK010000156.1:0-8687 GCA_035489355.1 Candidatus Limnocylindria bacterium | reverse complement strand
CCTTCGGCCTGCGGGTTCGACCACACGCCACTAGGACCGAAGACATCCGCCCAATCCATGACGATGCTCAGCGTGGGCACGCCCAGCAGATCGCTTTTGAACGTGGGACTGTAGAGCGCGCTCTGCGTGATGTTCGGATCGAGCGTGTAGTTGTCGGATGAACCGCCGACCCAGTTTGAATTCGTGGACTGCGCCTGCACCTGGTTGAGAAAAATGTAGGAATGCGTCTCGGCTTCAGTCGTCTCGAAGCCCGCGCGATAACCTACGGCGCGAATCAGACGCGTGCCGTTCATCGGAATGCCGCCGGTGTAAACGATTCCATTCGTCGGCGTCGGAGCGGAGCCATTCGTCGTGTAGCGAATCGTGATGCCAGGCGTCGCGCTGGTGATGGTCACGGAGAAGTTCGTGTTATCGAACCAGCCGCGACCAGGCGTGAACTTGAGGTTATCGACAAACGCATACGACCCGCTGCCGTTCACCGCGCCCGGCGAGGGCGTCGAGAAATAATGATTCGTAAGGCCGAGGATTTTGTTTTCCACGAGTTCCGCGATGACGAGAAAATCACTGCTAGTTGCGGAGTCGTTCAGCCCGTGAATCGCCAGGACGTTCACGCCGGGTTGCAGAAGATTGAGCCGGCTCGTGACGTCGATGTCCTCGAACGCGAGGGCGTTCGTGGACGCGCGATTCGCCGTGGCTACGGAATTCCATTGCGGTGTCGCAGGTGCATTGCGTCGGGCGATCTCCGTTCCGTTGAGGTAGGCGACAAAGCCGTCGTCGTATTTCACACGCAGCGTGAGCGTGGAAAACGCGGTGGGATCGGGAACGTCGAAAGGCAACCGCACGTAAGCCGAGCTGGCGCGAGAAAGCATTTCCGCTTGCACGTCCGTTTTGATGACAGATCGAAAACTCGTGCTGCCGCCTCCCGTAGGCAGCGATTTTACGGTGAGGCCGCCGCTGGCCGTATCACCGACAAGTCGGAAGTTTCCATTGAACGAGCCATGGCTTCCGGCTGCGGCGAAGAACTCCACTTCCGCGCCGCCGCCGCACTCGTAAAACACAAGACGCACCGGATAGTCGCCGGCTGCCAGATTGAACGTCGCGAACGTGTCGCCCGGCCCGCGCGGGGGCGGGTAGGAAAACGTGTTGGCCCCGATGTCCACGCGAAAGCCATCGTCGGAATTCACGCCAAACGTCCAGTTACCCGCCGATGGAATGGTGAGAATGCCTGCGGCTTCGAGGACGAAGTTGTTGATGTCCACGCCGATGGTCAACCCCGGGAACGTAGCATCGCCGCCGAAGTTCGCGCCGCCCTCGGTGTTCACGTAATTCACAACGGCCCGCGTTTCCGTAAACACCGAGGCTTGCTGCGAAGGGTTGGCGAGGACGGCATCCGCCGCGCTCAAATCGCACACCCCGCTGTTCGCGCGAATGTTCCGGATGGCGAAGCCCGCCACGTACGTTTCATAGCCGGCGCCATTCGTGCCGGCCCGCCATGCGGAATCGTTGAACGCCGTCGCCGTCCAGGTTGTGCCAAGGTTGCCGTTGGTGGGAACGAAGATGCGGGCCGGTGAGGTGTTTGAAGCGAGCCGGGTGACGAGAAGATTTTGCGCCACGCCGTACGAAATGTTCGCGAACTGTTCCTGGAAGGGCGCCGGGAAGTCGTTGGCGATCGTGATCCCGTCGGGATGCACGAGCGCGAGATACTCGCCGCCTGCACCTAGACTGAAGTTGGCGTGCAACGGCGCGCCGGGCGTCGCGCGGTTCTTTCCCGAAGCGAAGACGATGAGGAATCCATTGGGCGGAACGTTGGTGGAAGGAATGCGCCACATTGTCAGCACCGAGGAATCGTCCGTAAGAAACCAGCCGTCGAGATTCACCGTATTGCTTCCGGAGTTGAAAATCTCGATCCAGTCGGGAGACGCCCCGTCCTCATCGCGCAAGCCGCCGTTGTTCGAGGCGAGGAATTCGGAAATGAAAACCGTTTCGGCGGCGGTTGCTTCGCGCGCCACGCCAAAACTGACAAGGAAAATACAAATCCAGCGCAGCGGCTGGAGTGACAAAAGCCCAAGTTTAATCATCGGATGTGCCGCGGACAGGACGGCCCGGAGCGCACACGAACGCGGCACGCAGGTCACACGGAAGTGGCCATACTTAACCAAATAAAGGCGCGTTGCGCAAACGATTCATGCTGTTCCCGTTAAGATGATGGCTAAGAATGGTTCCACAGGTGGCCCGCGCTTTTCCATTCGAACAAGAGTTCACGGAAGCGCTGCACGGCCGGCGTGTCTTCATCCTCCTGCCAAACGAGGACGAGCGGGACGCATTGCACGGGTTTGAGCAGGACGAAACGGAGGGCGGGACTGGGCGGCACGACGGATTCCGTCACGACCCCGATGCCAGCGCACGCTTCCACGTAACTCAAAACCGTGCCGATCAGACTCGGCGTGTGCGCGAGACGTGGCGTGACGCCGGCGCGCCGACAGCCGGCGATGACAGCATCGTGCAGCCCCATGCCTTCACGCCGGGCGAGCACGATGAGCGGTTCACGAGCCAGCGCCGTCCACGGGACGAATCGTCGTTTCGCAAGCGGATGAAGAGCGGGCACCACGATGCCCAATCTTTCCTCGCGCAGAACGCTGGTGCGCAATCCGAGAGCTTCGTGCGCCGCAACGGGGCGCGTGATGGCGGCGGACAGTCGGCCTTTGGCAACCATTTCCCAGACACGTTCCGGCGTGCGTTCTTCGAGGTGAATAGCTACGAGTGGATAACGCTTGCGATACTCTCGGAGCAATCGACCGAGGAATGGCTGCGTGGGCGGGCCGATGTAACCGAGACGAAGTTCGCCTTCCTCACCGGCAGCGGTGCGCCGGACGCGGCGAATCGATTCCTCCCAATGTTGCAGCAGCAATTCCGTTTCACGCACAAGCACCTTGCCGGCGGGCGTCAGGCGCACCTGATGCCGCGTCCGCTCGAAGACACTCGCACCCAGCGCCGCTTCCAATTGTTTGATGGCGCGACTCAGGGCAGGTTGCGCAACATGCAGCCGCCGGGCGGCCCGCGAGAAGCTCAGGTCCTCGGCGACGGCTTGAAAATATCGGAGATGCCGCAGTTCCATTCGGTGGCTCGTGATAACATCACGGCATCACGCTGATAGCGAGGCGTTATTTCCGTTACCAGACGGGGCCGGGTAAAAGTAAGGACGGTTGAACGCTCGTCAGCGCTGGCGGACAGGTTTACGCGCGACAGGCCGGGATCGTTCCGGAAGAGGGACCAATGCAAAATATTAAATTGATCGCGACTTCGATCGTGGGTGCCGCGCTCCTGACCAGTTGCAAGCAGGACGGGGAAATATCCGCGGCGGATGCGAACAAAATTCGCGTCGGCTATGTGGGCCTTACTTGCGAAGCGCCGATTTTCAGCGCCGTCGAAAAGGGATTTTTCAAAGAGGAAGGCCTCGATGTCGAACTCGTGAAGTGCGACTGGAAGAATTACAAGGACGTGCTCGCGCTCGGCGGCTACGACATCACACATCATCTCGTCATGTATTTCCTCAAGCCGCTCGAGCAAGGGCTGGACGTGAAGTTCACGGGCGGAATCCATCGCGGTTGCTTGCGCGTGCAGGCGGCGGTGAATGGTCCGATTCGATCGGTCAAGGATTTGAAGGGCAAGCGCATCGGTGTGCCGGGCATGGGCACGCCGCCATTTATTTTTGCCAATCGTGTGCTGGGCGCGAACGGGATTGATCCAAGTCGCGACATCACCTGGCTTGTATTCCCCGCCGGTGAACTGGGCCTCGCGCTCGACAAGGGCGAAGTGGATGCCATCGCGAATTCTGAGCCGATCGGCAGCATGCTCGTGGCGCAGGGCAAAGTGAAGAACATCGCCGACCAGGCGCTCGACATGCCTTACGCGGATGAATATTGCTGCGCGGTGATCGTGAACGGAAAGTTTCTCAAACGGAATCCCAAGGCATGCGCCGCCGCGACGCGCGCGTTGCTCAAAGCTGCGAAGTGGGTTGAGACCAATCCCCGAGCCGCCGCTGAATTGTCGGTGAAAGCCAAGTATCTCGCGTCCACTGTGGATCAAAACACCGTCTCGATTTCACACCTGCGTTACGTGCCGAGTGTTTCCGGCGCGCAAACGGCGGTGCGGATGGCCGCGGCGGAAATGAAACGCGCCGGCATGTTGAAGCGGACGACGGACGTGGAGCAATTGGCCGCGCAAGCGTTCGTGAATCTGGAAGGCGTTTCCGATCAATGGCTGGAATCATTGACCGTCGAGAAAGTCGCCAACGGCCAGGTCACACGCAAATGGCTGCTCGCGATGTACGCGAAACTCGATCCGAGGGATGTGCTCTGCGCTCCTTGCCTTGTGGACGGCAAGCCATGAACACTGCGCTGGTGCCAGTCAAAGAACCTGTGGAAAGGCCCGCGCCGGCAGTGAAAGCCAACCGTGTCGTCGCGCCTCCAGCAGCCGCGCCCGCAGAGAAGTTGTGCTTCCGAACACTGCTGGCTGTTCCACTCGCGGCGGCCCTCGGAATCGGGCTTCATCTTGCGGTCAGGAAGAACGACCCGGAACCGGACACGACTTCCTGGATCATTTTTCTCGGCAGCATCCTGGGCCTCGCGCTGGTCATGGGCGTCGTGCAGTTCTTCTCGTGCTCGCTGCGGCGTTGGATGGCGCACATGTGCCCGATCATCGCGGCGGCGCTCGGACTGTTCTGTGTCTGGGAAATTATTACGTCCGGCTTCCGGCTGTTGCCACTGCCCTACTTCCCGAGTCCGGCCAGTGTTCTGCGCAATTTGATCCTCGATTGGGAACTGCTCGTCAAGAGCACCTGGTACTCATTGCTGTTGCTGATAAGCGGATACATCGTGGGCGCGTTCGTCGGTATCGTCACCGGCATTTGCATCGGCTGGTTCAAGCAAGCGCGCTATTGGGGAATGCCGTTGCTCAAAGTGGTCGGGCCGATTCCAGCGACAGCGTGGATTCCTCTGGCGATGGTGATTTCACCGAAACCAATGTTCTCCGCAGTGGGACTGGTCGCGCTCGCCGTTTGGTTCCCGGTTACGATGCTCACCATGTCAGGCATCGCGAACACGCGCGCTTCCTACCTCGACGTCGCGCGCACCTTGGGTGCGAAACCTTCCTTTCTGATTTTTCGCGTCGCGATTCCCGCTGCGATGCCAAACATTTTCATCGGCTTGTTCATGGGCCTGGGCACCTCCTTTCTCACGCTCATTGTCGCGGAAACTGTGGGCGTGAAGTTCGGCCTCGGCTGGTACGTGAGTTGGGCGCAAGGCTGGGCCGAGTACGCGAAAGTTTTTGCGGCGCTCGTCATCATGGCCGCGTTTTTCTCCACGATCATGACGCTGCTCTTCAAAATTCGTGACCGCGTGCTCGTGTGGCAGAAAGGAACGATCAAGTGGTAGCTCCCGCTAACGCGCTCAACGAAGGCTCGTCGCTCCGCGTCGTGGAAGTGAGCAAGCACTTCGCCGCCGCGGACGAATCCGACGGCGGCACGCACGCGCTCGACCGAGTGTCGCTTGCCATTGCCGCGGGCGGACTCGTCTCGCTGGTGGGACCGAGCGGTTGCGGCAAATCGACTCTCTTGCGCTTGATCGCCGGACTCGATGCACCCGCTGCCGGCGAGCTATGGGTGGGCCACGAGCCGATTACCGCACCCAGCGCCGAACGTGGTTTGGTTTTCCAGGACCCGAATCTTTTTCCGTGGCTCACCGTGCGGCACAACATCGAAGCCGGACTCGTCGCTCGCGGCGTGCTGCACGAGAAGCGCCATGAAGTGGAGGAATTCATGCGCCTCGTCGGCTTGGAAACTTTTGCGAAGGCTTACCCGCATCATCTTTCCGGCGGCATGGCCCAACGCGTCGCACTGGCCCGCGCGCTTATCAATCATCCCAAGGTTCTTCTACTTGATGAACCGCTCGGCGCGCTCGACGCCTTCACGCGCATGAAGATGCAGGACGAAGTCTTGCGTCTCTGGGAAGCGCGCGGCACGACAATGCTGCTGGTGACTCACGACATCGACGAAGCGATCTACATGAGCGACCGCATCGTGATCATGACACCGCGCCCCGGTCGCATCGAGCGCACTATCGAGATCAATCTAGATCGTCCGCGCCAGCGCAACAGTCCAGAGTTCCTTCGTTTGCGCAGTGAAATTCTTGAACTGCTCCATTTCGCGGGCGAGACCACGCGCGAGCCCATCGCGACGTAAAAGCGGAATCAGCGGCGTTGAGACTTCTTCAATCCGAACACCACCAGGCACAGTGCGGCGCACAGCGCGACGGCCAGCAGGTTCTCCCCCGGCTTCGGTGAAAAGATGAGGATGAAATCCCGGCCCTTCACCAGCGCGGCGAAACTTGAAACGCAAAACGGCATCAGGAAGAGCCGGAAGATTTGCCAGCGATCGAACTTCACTTTCGTCGTGCCGGAACCTGCGGTGCTGAGATACAGGGCTACGCCAATAATCACGCTCAATCCCACCGACGTCAGCCAGAGCCTCGGCGTGGCATCGAAGTAACGCACCAGCACGACGGCGTACCAGATGAAGTAGCACCACAGGATAAGGCGTCCCGTGGATAAGTTGCGGAGATACTTAACAGCACCTGAATTCATTGATTTTATTTCGATTCAGTGATTTGCACTGACCGTTGTGCTACTGATTGTGCTACTGTCATGGCATACAACGTAGCGAAACGATACGAAGTAGCACAGCAGCGAAGGTTCACCAAAGTTAAGGACGGTCGCGGCCAACCAATTCGCGGACTGTGGAAGCGCAACGATCGATATTATGCACAGCTCTCGGTCGAGGACGCGCAGACCGCGCAGAAGAAGATCCGCCGCGTGCCACTCACCGATCGTGATGGCGTTCCTGTTCAATCGGACGCAGAAGCCCGCACCGCCTTGGACCGCCTCAAAACTCAGCGAGCGGATGACGTGCTCCCGATGCTCAAGCGCACGCCGAAATTTTCTGAATGGTCGAAAAGTATCTCGCCCACATTCGCGCCGGCAAAGACGAGAAGACGAAACGGGAATCGACTATCAGCAAAGAGGCATCCGCGCTCGCCGTGTGGGGCAAATCCATTGGGGGCTGGCGCATAGACAAGATCAAAAGGACGGCTTGGGCAGCAATCTCACCCCGCGCGCCTTTGATTCCCTCACGCGCATTGGCGGCCTTGGCGTGAACTCGGACAACGCCGCACAGCTTCGCTCCCCGCTGGAGCGCATTGCGCGCGGCGTGGAAGAAACCGCCAGGAACACCGAAGGCGCCGGGCGGCGACTACTATGAGGCCATTACTTTGGCTGTGGCTGCGTTGCGCATTGCTTGCCGTGGCATGGGTTATCGCGTGGACCATCGGCCGCTGCTACCACTGGCGCACGACCCTGTTTTATCTCCGTTGGGGTTTGACGATCCGCCGCTTTGAGCGGGAACTCGACGCAAGGGAAACCGATTACGCGCGCCGGTTGCGGCATCACACGGACGGAACTGTGAGCGTGTGCGAATGAGCAACACTCACTTAATTGCAGCAGGCGTCGGCACGGCAGTCGTGTTGGTGCTTTGGATTTTATCCCTTTGGATTGATCCCCCTGGCTCCTTTGAGTGAATCAGAAAAAGTGCGCTGCAAATGATGACACAACCTCCGATTAGAAACTGCGCAAAAAAAACGAAGCACTTCTCGTTTCTGCGGAACAGCGGATCAAGACGTTCAACTTCTACGTGATACTCTTTGCGGCGCTTGCCGCCGCGACCTTGGGAGCAATGGAAAAACTTCCTTCGCGCCGCGCACTCTTCATCGCCGTCGGCGTGATGCACGTCCTTATCTCCATTGTTTTCGCAATACTGGACCAACGCTGCCGACGATTGATCAAAGTATGCTTAGAAGCGGTGAGAAAGGTGAAAGCACTTCCGGGCTGGCCGGTTGCAATTCAGGATGAAGCACTGTTGAAAAGCAGTTTGTCCAATCGAGTAATCTTCTACACGGGAGCATTTCCATAAAGGTAAGTGTACGCCGCTGCCTCTTCGTGCAACGGTTGACCGATGATTTGATTTCACGAAACACGTGTAAAGCGCTCGCGATAAGCGTCGGACTTATTTGGAATTTCCTTTGGTACAAACTCTTTGTCTTCGCGCGTTGAGCACGTGAGGACGGTATTTTGGCGGAAGCATCAACGCTCGAAGGGATCTTGCTGATCGTTTTTCGGCCTTTCCGAGGTGAATAACCCTGTGAATAAGTTTTCGGGTGCAAAAATACCCTCTACCCGTATTTGTCCGACCCTCCGCCATAGTCTCGCTGCGTGAAAAACTCGGGAAGAAAAACCTGAAAGCAAATCAGAATGCCAAAGTTAAAAGCGAGACGCTTCACCGGTGCGGACATGTTGAGCACCGTCCGCCGGGAGTCTCTGTTACAGTGGCTCACCCCAGCCAAGGATTACTTCGCCCAACGCGGTGTGATGTGGGAAACGCGGAATGCGGAGTGCGGAGCGCAGAATGGAATGCACCCCTCGGCTCCGCTCGCTATCGGGTGCAGAGAGGGTGAAGCGTTGGGCGAGTCGCCAGACACCACAGGCGGGTCGCCTGTGCTACCCGCCGCTGAGGGCGTCATTGATTACGAGAAGTTGGCGTCCGTATTCATGGAGCCGGATGAGGCGATGCCTGGCTATCT
>DATHKK010000155.1:0-4046 GCA_035489355.1 Candidatus Limnocylindria bacterium | reverse complement strand
CGCAAACGCCGGCGGTTCATCGGAAACAAAGAATCTCGATGCGTCTTGCGGCGATGAGCCTGGGCGTCAAGCGCGTGCAGGAAGCGAAGAGGATGCGCGGGTTGTTTCCGTAGCCCAAACAGAGAATGATGCGCTCGACAGCTCGTTATCCGTATCTATGCTTCCGCCATGTCCGCGCCGTTCTCTGACTGTTTCACAAACATGTTTAATCACAGGCTGCGGTCGAATACTTTTTAGGCATCGCTGAAGTTTACTTTCAATGACCACTCCTTCTACAATTTTTCGCCCAAGCGGCTTTGTCCGCCGGCACTTGGTTGCGTTTGGTTCGGCGATTGCGGGTTTTACTATTATCTGTTTTGTAATCTATGTCGTAGGTATCTGCACCTCCCGTTCCGGGTTTGGCAGTCCCGCCATGCCATTTCTAGTTCCGATCTTCGCAGCGCTATTTTCATTCATCTACACACTCACGGTTGTCGTGCCTTCGTGTGTGATTGGCGAGCGACTATTTGCCGGCCGCCTCCACTTCCGGTGGTATCTTCATTTGCTGGCTACATGCGTTTTGTTTGGGGGGTGGCTTTGGGCGAGCATCGCCATTTTTGATCGGTTTGTTACAAAACCGATATTCAATCTTCCCGCTGCGGTAAGATGGTTTGCGTTCTTTATTCCGTTCGCCATCTATTGGCCCGTTTCTCAACGCGCGCGGTTTTGACAGTAGCCGCAACGCTTTAACCTGCGTTGATCTCGGTCGTCAGCCTTGATTTAACCTCCTCTCAAACCGCCTGCGCCGCGCTGCGTGCGATCTCGTTCAGCCACTTCGAGGCGTTTGCCTTTGCCTCATCCCCGCTCGTGATGGCGACCATCGAATGAACATTCGTAAAAAGCTGCCGCGCCTTCTCCACATCGGTCACCACACCCGCGAGACCAATGCACGGCTTGTTCAACTTGCGGCAAAGCGCCGCCAATTCGCCCACGCCTTTACCCATCAAAGTTTGCTCGTCGATAGCGCCTTCGCCGGTAATGACGAGATCGGCATTCTCGATCCGTAAAGTGAGATTTGCCAGTTGAGAGAACAATTCGAACCCGGGCTCCAACTTTGCTCCAAGAAAAGTGCGCAACCCGAAACCCAGGCCGCCCGCGGCACCAGCGCCTGGCTCGGTGGCGGTGGACACTTGCAGTTCCTGCTGAGCGACCGTGGCGAGAGAACCGAGACAACGCTCCGTGAATTCAAAGTCTGTTTCCTTCAAACCCTTCTGCGGACCGTACACGCGCGTGCATCCAGTCGGGCCGAGCAACGGGTTGTTAACGTCCACCGCCACGGAGAACTGTTCGAACCAATGATCGCGCTGCGGAATTTTGATCTGCGAGAGCGAATGAAGATCGGTCCAGCGATCGAGCGCCGCGCTTTTGGCGTTGAAGAATTCCCAACCCATGGCGCGCGCGACGCCGAAGCCGCCGTCATTCGTCGCGCTGCCGCCGATGCCCATCACGCAACGCTTCGCGCCAGCACGCACCGCATCCTTCAACACTTCGCCGATGCCAAACGTATCCAGCTCGAAGGGATGAAATTTCCCGGCGGGAAGCTGGGCCAAGCCGTTCACGCGGGCCGCTTCGATGATGGCCGTCGCGCTTTTCGGTTCCCACCACCATTCCGCGGTGAGGGGACGATGCGCGGCATCAACCGTTTTCGTCGTGCGCGTTTCCGCGTTTAGCAATGAGCTGAGTACGATGCCGAAACCATCGCCGCCGTCGCTCATCGGAAGTAATTCGATCACGTCGTCGGGTCGCGCTGAACTCCACCCACGCGCCATGGCCTCCGACGCCTGCTCCGCGGTCAGCGTTCCCTTGAACTTGTCCGGCACGACGAGAACCCTCATACCCATGCGGCAACTATCGCGCTGAAAATTGCAAAATCCAAAATCCAAATCCCAAACAAATTCCAAAATTCAAACTCCAAGGACACATCGTCAGGAGTTCGGCGTTTGGAATTTGTGGTTTGCAGCTTGTTTGGATTTTGGATTTTGGGATTTGGAGTTTGCGCTCCCGCGCGCTTATCTACGCCGTCGCGCATGAAAATTCTCGTCATCGCCATGTCCGGGATCGGCGACACGCTGATCGCCACGCCGCTCCTGCACGAGCTGCGCGCGAATTTCCGGGATGCGCAGATCGATGTCCTGACGATGTGGGCGGGGGCGAAGGATTTGTTGGAAGGCAATCCCCACGTCAATCGCGTCTGGCAGAAGAACATGATCAACGAAGGCGTGCTCAAGACGCTGCCGTTTCTGTGGAAGCTGCGCGGCGAACGTTACGATGTTTCGATCAACGCTCACACGCAGGGCCGTCTTGCTTACCGCGCGGTGGCGGCGATCATCCGTGCGCAACGGCGCGTCGGGCACGCTTACGAGAACAACGGAGTTCTTGATCGCTTGTGGTTCATGCACGCCATGGTTCCGGAGGATTACGCGGTCCACAGCATCGAGAATAACAATCGCCTCTTGCCGCTTATCGGTGCGAAGCAAGTGCTCCCGTCGCACGACATGGAATTGTTTCTCACTCCGGCGGAAGAACAATTCGCCCGTGAGTTCATCGCCGCAAATCATTTGGCGTCGCGCCGTGTCTTGGGCGTGCATGTCGGCTCCGGTGGCACCAAAAATCTCGCTCTCAAGCGTTGGCCATTGGAGCGCTACATCGAGTTGTTCAAGCGTCTCGACGCCGCCCGGCCCGAAATCGCCGTGCTGCTTTTCGGCGGGCCGGAAGAGAGGGCCGCTCACGCCCGCATTCGCGTGGAAGTGCCCGGCGCCAGCATCTTTGTTCCTGAGACGCGCAACCTGCGCCAGGCCGCCGCGCTGATGAAACATTGCCACGCCTTTCTGAGCGTTGATACGGCGCTGATGCACGTGGCCGCCGTTGTGAAAGTTCCAAATCAAATTGTAATCGAGGCCATGACGTTGAACGCGACGAATGTCCCCTACGGCAACGCGTTCAAGCTCGTGCCGAACCCAGCAGTGAACGGGCGCAACCTGGATTACTACCGTTATAATGGTAAGCCGATCCAGGGGACGGACGCAGAGCTGATCGCTGCGATGTCTTCGGTGAAAGTGGAAACCGTCGAGCAGGCGGTGACACTCTCCCTCTCCCCTCAACGGGGAGAGGGCCGGGGTGAGGGGTGAGAAGTGCCATGAAGTGTTCTGTCTGTGAGGGCGCGTTAGGTGGGCATCACCCGCACCCTTAGTCCCTCTCCCCGTTGAGGGGAGAGGGAGAACGGCTTCGGGTGAATCAAAGCACAGTCGCATCACTGTTCCATCATCGCGCCTTCTGTGGCTAAATCCGCGCGTGTTGGAACTCGACGAACATCTCCGCGCCCATGGGCCGAAGGAAAATACCTTCGACTGGCTGATGAACGTCGAGGGCAAAGTTCATCGCGCGGTGAAGAATCGGCGCACCGTGGAATTCGAACTCGGCGGCGAACGCTATTTCATCAAAGCACATCGCGGCGTGGGTTGGCGCGAAGTTTTTAAGAATCGCGTTTACGGACGAGCGCCGATCGTCAGCGCCGAACCCGAGTGGCGCGCGATCGAAGAATTAAATGCTGTCGGCGTCGCCACGCCGGAAGTCGTGGGCAAAGGACTGCGCGGAAGTGCTCCAGCAAATCTGGAATCGTTCGTAGTGATGCGCGGTCTGGAGGGAATGATTTCCCTCGAAGACCTTACGCGGGATTGGCGTGGGGCTGCGGGACGAACACGTGCGTTACTCAAACGCGCATTGCTTCAACAGATCGCCGGAATCGCGCGCACGATGCACAGCGCCGGATTAAACCATCGCGATTTTTATCTTTGCCACTTCCTGGTGCGTGATCGCGATTGGGTTAAGTGGACGCCTGCTGAAGATTTGAAACTCGTGCTGATTGATTTGCACCGTGTGCAAAGGCGTGAGTCGGTGCCGGAACGCTGGCTCATAAAAGATCTCGGTGGGCTTCTGTTCTCGGCTTTCGACGCCGGACTCACCCGGCGCGACCTGCTGCGGTTCATCGCGACTTATCGACGAAAGTC
>DATHKK010000154.1:0-2960 GCA_035489355.1 Candidatus Limnocylindria bacterium | reverse complement strand
CGGGAAACGATCTCTGGCGAAGTGGATTGGAGATGGCGTTCATGGCCCGTCACAGCCAGCGGTTCGGTCGTGCTGGAGTGGCGTTACATCAAGGATGACAGCGCCGCCGCAGGTCAGGACGCCGGCTGGGTGGATGAGGTTTATTGGGTACCGTCGAGCACGCCCACGCTTCCGATCATCGCGATTCAACCGACGAATCGCGCCGTGGTGGCGCCGGCCAATGTGAACTTCAGCGCCATTGCCGCTGGCTCCACTCCGCTCGGATACCAATGGTTCTTCAATGACGAGGCGCTGGCCAACGGCGCGGGAATCAGCGGTGTCACCGCCACCAATCTTGTTATCACTGGCGCCGGCGCGGCGCACGCCGGCGAATACTACGTGGTGGTCACGAACAGCGCGGGCAGCGCGACGAGTGCGGTCGTGTCATTGACGGCGATCGCCGCGCCGATTATCGCCCGGCAACCGGCCAGCCAAAGCGTCCTCGCTGGATCGACGGTCAACGTCAATTTCAGCGCGCTTGGCTCGGCCCCGATGGTTTATCAATGGCTCTCGAACGGAACCAATCTTTCCAATGCAGGCAATGTCAGCGGCGTCACCACTACGAACCTGCGCCTGACCTCCATCCTGGCCGCCCAAGCCGGCGAGTATTCGGTCATCGTGAGCAACGCCTCGGGCAGCGTGACGAGCGAAGTGGCTACCGTTCTGGTCGGCGTGTCGCCCACCTTCGATCTTCAGCCGGCCAGCCGCACTGTCGTGAGTGGCAGCAACGTCACCTTGACCACGTTGGTCAGCGGCACTGCGCCGTTCGGTTATCGCTGGCGCGTGAATGGGACCAATGTGGTGAACGACGGGATCAACGGAGCCAACACCGCTGACCTGACCATCGCCAATGTGCAACCGGGCCACGCCGGATCTTACTCAGTCGTGGTCACCAACAAGCTGGGCAGCATCACCAGCACGAACGCAGTTCTCACGGTGCTGTTGCGGCCGGCGATTACGACCCAGCCCGCCAGTCAGAATGTGCCGGAGAGCGCGAACGTCACCTTCAATGTGGCCGCGACCGGAACGGGGCCGCTCACTTACCGCTGGCGCCGCAACGGGACCAACCTCGCCAATGGCGGCAGCTTCGGCGGAACGACGACACCGACGCTTACGGTGTTGAACGCGCAACTCGCGCAGTCGGGAGCTTATTCCGTTCTGGTCAGCAATACCGCTGGCACGGTCGTCAGCGCGAGTGCGCAACTCACGGTGATTCCCGCGATGACGCTTGGCGAAGCCTTGAATGCGCCTTATCTGGAGTGGAACACCGACATCGCGGTTCCCTGGACCATTCACACGAACATGAACCATGACGGGCAAGTCTCCGCGCGCAGTGGCAGCATCACGAACGGCGGCACGACCTGGGTCGAGACGACCGTGACCGGGCCGGGCACGATTCGCTTCTGGTGGAAAACTTCTTCGCAGACGAATGCCGATATTCTTTCGTTCACGGTGAACGGAAGCGAATGGGCGTCCATCTCGGGCCTGGGCGATTGGCAGAAAGTATCCTTCGGCTTGCCCGGTGGTCCGCTGGTTTTGCGCTGGAACTACACGAAGAACGCTACTGTCACGAACGGGCTGGACCGCGCCTGGCTGGATGAAGTGGATTTCACGCCCGCCGTTGGCCCGTCCGCTCCGGTGATCGTTCGCCAGCCGGTGGGGAAAGACATTGCGCCTGACACCACCGTCGCGTTTTCGATTGAAGCCGTCGGCAGCGGGCCGCTCAGTTATCAGTGGCGGTTCGAAGGACAAGACCTCGAGGACGGCGGCAACATCCAGGGCGCGAACTCTACCGCGTTGACCGTCTTGAATGCCCAGGTGGCGCATGGCGGTGTTTACGACGTCATCGTCCGCAATCCCTATAGCTCGGATCAGAGCGAACAAATCTATCTGGACGTCATCCCGATTATTCCACTGAACACGGCGCTGGACACCGACCACACCAACCTCATTTGGATCACGAGCGGCTTCTCCCAGTGGATCGGCCAGAAGGCTTACAACCAGGATCGCATCGATGCCGCCCAAAGCACGCCGTTGCCAGACAACACGAACAACTGGATTCAAACGATCGTTTCAGGCCCGGGCGCGATCAGTTTTTGGTGGAAGGTTTCTTCCGCCACGAATCAGGACCGCCTGCGCTTCACCGCGGATGGCGTGGAGTTGGCAAACATTTCCGGCGAAGTCGATTGGCGCCAGCGCACGTTTTTCATCGCGGCTCCGAATACCGAGCTGCGCTGGATTTACTCGAAAGATTCGAGCGGCAAGTCCGGCCAGGATCGCGGCTGGGTGGACATCGTCGAGTTTCTGCCTTCGTCGCCCGTCATCACCAATTCCGGCCCGGACTCCAGCATCGTGGACCAGGGCACGACGATGAAGTTCTCCGTCGATGCGAGCGGCACACCGCCCTTCAGCTATCAATGGAGGTTGAACGGCACGAACCTGGTGAACAGCGATCCGAGTTTCCCGATCCCCGGAATGATCGTGGGCGCGTCCGGTTCGCACAATCTGTATATTTCCAATGTCCAACCGTGGCAGGCCGGCTCCTACGTGTGCGAAGTCTATAACTCGGCTGGCTCGGCTTTCAGCGAGGACATGACGCTGGAAATTATTCCAGCGATGCCGATCACGGACGTGTTGAACACGAACGTGGTGTGGGAGACGGGCGGCGACGCCTGGTGGGTCGGCACCACCAACGCCCACGACGGCGTGATGGCCGCGCGGAACGGAACCTTGCTCCATGGTCGTTCCACCTGGATGCGCACCACGGTGCAGGGGCCAAACACTTTGAAGTTCTGGTGGAGGGCTTCGACGGAAACGAATGCCGATTACATGACCTTCAGTATCAACGGCGTAGAAGAGGACCGCATTTCCGGCAACCACAACTGGGAACAGAAGGTCATCGATCTGAACGGCATCGGCAC
>DATHKK010000153.1:0-2402 GCA_035489355.1 Candidatus Limnocylindria bacterium | reverse complement strand
CGTTGCCGCAAGAGAATTCCACTTTCAAGTCCATTGAAGTCCCGGCGGAAACGGTCCGCATCTTGCGCTTCACGGAGGGCCAGTCTGCCAGATGGAAAAATGCGGACGGCACGCAATGGCAGTTTTTTTTCTTTCATTGGGCGCCAGGGAGGACTGCGGTAAACCTCGCGCGCAATCACACGCCGGAGATTTGTCTTCCCGCCGCCGGCCACAAGTTAACGACCCTCACCGAGACGAAATCCGTGGCCCTCGGCGCCGCGACAGTTGCATTCCGTTCCTTCGTGGCCGGCACGAGCGAGCGTCCGCTGTTCGTGTTTTATTCTCTCTGGGAAGATGGCGCGACTGAGCAGCAGTCCGGCGCGCAAACTCTCACCGTCGAGAGCCGATGGAACGCCGTGCGAACGCGCCGCCGGAATCCCGGCCAGCGTGTGATCGAAATTGCCATTTCAGGCGCGCGAGATCTCGCGCACGCCGAAGCTTCCTTGCGAACAGAGCTTCCCAGGCTCGTCCAAATTCAGCGCCGCCCTCAATAGTCGTACAGCCCCGCGTCCCGGCTGTAACTTCCACTCCCGCCTCCGCCACTTCCTCCGCCCTCCTCGCCCATCAGATCCCCGAACACATCTCCCATGTCCGCTTCGATCCTCTCCGGGTCTTCGCCCGCTTCCAAACGTTTGATCGCCACGTCCATTTCTTTCGGCATCGAGCCGGCAGGCATCACGTCCTTCATCTTCTTCATCAAGTGCGCGAGATGACGCGGATTGTTCTCGTCCAGATGCTCCATCTCTCCTTCCAACTCTGACATCGCGCGCATGATGCGCGGGTCATCCATGTCCGGCATCGGTCCGTCCGCGTCGTCGGCGCCCGTGCCCGTGCTGGCGACCGGCTCCTTCGCGCCGCGCGGCATGGCGAAGGCGCTCACCTGCTTGACCATCTTCTTGCTCCTGCACCTCGGACACGTGGGCGCCTTCTCTGGATTCAATCGCTTCGAAAGGAAGCTGAAAATCACTCGGCACTTCGGACAGGCAAATTCGTAAATCGGCATACGCTGTTTTCGGGAGATCCATTACACGAACTCGCGGCTTCAATCCAGCCCCAGCAAATGAAACGTCGTTTCCAGCGTGCTGCCAGTTTGCGACTGGCAGAAGCAGCTACATTCGAGACATCTGAGTCTCTCTTTCTCATCGCCTTGAATCGAGGACCGAACTGCGGTTGCAAACCGGCACCACGTTATGCACGACCTAAAGCATTGGCGTCTCTCCCTCCTCGCACTACGGTGTGCCCCGGTGTTGGATGTGGAACAAAATCGGAAGGCCCGCAACTATTCGCGAACGGAAATCGTGCGGCGCATTTTGTGGAGCTGCGTTCAACCGCTCTTCCGCTTCAGCCCGCGGCCGTGTTTCGGCTGGCGAAGATTTCTTCTCCGCTGCTTCGGCGCCAACATTGGCCGCGAGGTCCACATCTACCCCAGCGTTACGGTGACCATTCCCTGGAACCTCCAAGTCGAAGATTACGCCGCCGTCGGCGATCACGCGTTCATCTACAATCTGGGCCGCGTTTCCATTGGCGCGCGTGCCACCATTTCGCATCGCGCCCACCTGTGCGCCGGTACGCACGATTACTCGAAAGCAGATTTCCCGTTGCTCCGTCCGCCGATCCGGATTAGGGAACTCGCATGGGTGTGCGCCGATGCCTTCATCGGTCCCGGCGTCACCGTCGGAACTGGGGCCATTGTGGCCGCCTGTGCCGTCGCCGTAAAAGACGTGGAGCCGTGGACCATTGTAGCTGGCAACCCGGCGAAGTTTATCAAGGAGCGTGTTCCCAATGATCGGACAACCGGGACAACCGGCTGAGATAACTCGCGCCCGATTTAGCGCTGTCGATCTGGCCAAGCTGGCCGCGGCGGCGGCGGTCGTGTGGATTCACGTTGTGAGTTGCGACGCATCGCAAGAACTTCTCCCGCTCTGCCGTTTCGCCGTTCCATTCTTCACCTGCGCCGCGGTTTATTTTCTTCTCCAGAAAATTTCCTTCGAAAAAATTCCCGTGCGCGACTACTGCCTGCAACGGGCGCGCCGGCTCTACCTGCCCTTTCTGTGGTGGAGTGGCGTGTACCTTGCCGCGCGGTTTTTGAAACATGCCGTGACTGGATTCGGATCACCCATCGTGTTCTCCCCGGCGCTGTTGCTGAACGGCACCGCGCATCACCTTTGGTTTCTTCCCTTCATTTGCCTGGCCTCGATGGCAACGCTCCTGGCTGTAAAATGTCTCGGACATCCGCGCGAAGGCCGCGAACCTTACTGGGTACTGGCTTTGGCGGGCGCCGGTATGTTGCTCGCCCGCACGCCGTGCCCTGTGATCATTGAAACGAAAGAATTCCCGCTCAGCTATTTCATCGATCATGCGTG
>DATHKK010000152.1:0-4981 GCA_035489355.1 Candidatus Limnocylindria bacterium | reverse complement strand
CGTCGCGACGGCCCATTGCTTTTCTTCCTTCAGCTCCAGCGTCAAAAGCTCCAGCCGGTTGTGAACGATGCTCAGAACCGTTTGGCTGACACGCCGTAACGTGCTGGCGGTAGAAATACTCTCCGCCGTTTCCGGCGGAGTTTCCGCAACGGCGTCCATTTAGTCGCGGCCGTTGCGGCGCGACACGAGCACGCCAATCAATATGCCGATCCCAAAGGCGACGCCGATGGACTGGTAAGGATTGGCGCGGATGACGCGGTCCGTGGCCTTGGCGCCCTCGACCGCTTTCTCATTCAACTTCGACAGGCCGGCGCGGGCCGCGGCCAGGCTCGCCGTCAAACGCGCGCGGGCCTCGCGTGCTTTTTCGGAAAGTCCGCTGCCGGTTTCGCGCACGAAATTTTCCGCGTCTTGTGCTACTGACTTGAAGTCTTGCGCAAGCTTGTTGCCTTCCATGGTTTCATTCATAACCCCACTCCTTGTTTTATTGTTTTGATGTTGGTCTTCGCCACTCTCCTCGACTCGATTCGAATTTTGCACATCGCAAGGGTCTGTCAAACAAACGGACGCGATTAAAACTGCCGCGCAGACTTCCCAACGGCCTAGCACACAACCGCCGGCGCTCTGGCACACTTCTGTGCCGAAAGCGACGTGCCAGCGGACCCAAAGCCACTCTGGTCTTCCACGCGCGTGATGCGCTGGTGTCGCTTGACAGGAGAACCATCGTGGCGAATTCGTATGCAGCAGTTTTCGAGGAAAAAGGAATTCAGAATGAAACAGGAATGGATTTGCCTAATAGCGCTTGCGGTGTTTTCTCAATTGTCCATCGCCGAACCGATCATCATTCAAGAGCCTCAGAGCCGCGCGGCTGCGGAAGGAAAGCGCGTCGAATTCGCCGTGCAAGCGCAAAGCCCGGCGACCATTAAGTATCAATGGCAATTCAACGGCGTGGACATTCCCCGGGCCGTGGGCCGCACGCTGGCCTTCACGGCCACGGCCAGCCGGGCCGGGAATTACAGCGTGATCGTGCGGGACGATTCCGGCGCGCGCAGCAGTTCTCCGGCAGCGCTGCAAGTGCAGAAACGCCCGGCGATCGTGAAACAACCGAAGCATCAGATCGTGGGCGAACATCAAAGCGCGATCTTCGATGTGACGGTGAATGACAGTGGACCTTACACCTACCTGAATTGGTGGCATCACTCGCCGGAGGAACCACACCATGAAATTCCAGAGAACACACTGTACGACGTTCACTCTTTTCATTTTGCGATTCCTGACGTGAACAATAACGGCACCTACAATGGCGTGTACTGGTTTGCCGTCAGCAACAGCGTCGGCGGCGCCACCAGCCGCCGCGCGAGCCTCGTCGTCGTCGGACCGCCTCGTCTGACTTCCGAACCACAGGACCTTGCGGTGCGCGCGGGGCGCCCGGCCAAATTCTCGGTGACGATAGCTCCTGATGTCGCGTCCAAGAAAACCCAGCAGTGGTACTGGAATGGCGAACCGATTCCAGGCGCCACGGGAAAATCACTGCGTATCGCTCACGTCCAACCGGACAAGCAGGGGCTTTATCATTGCGTGGTGACGAGCATCGGCGGCAGCACGAGCAGCTACCAGGCATCGCTCACTGTTTACTAAGCGTCCGCAAATTCCGGGGCGCGATTTTCAGTCCATCATTTCAAAGCTGCCCGCGCGCGGTCGTTGACCAATGACTTGCGTATGACTTCAACCCGACGGACAAATCCCGGGCATGGGTTCCTTCGAATCAGCGCTTAAGCTTTCCGCTGCAGGCCTCGCCCTCAATGCGGCGCTCGCGGCCATCAAGATCGGCGCTGGAGTTTTTGGCAACTCGTACGTGCTGATCGCCGACGGAATCGAATCCGCCGCGGACGTGTTCAGTTCGTTCGCGGTTTGGGCCGGCCTGCGCGTGGCCGTGTTGCCGGCCGATGCGAACCATCCTTACGGCCACGGCAAAGCGGAATCGATTGCGAGCGCCATCGTTTCGCTCTCGCTGCTCGGCGCGGCCATCATCATTGCGGTGCAAAGTTTGCGGGAAATCATGGTCCCGCAAGGACCGCCGCGTACGTTCACGCTCGTGGTGCTGGTGCTGGTGATCGTCATCAAAGAGTTTCTTTTCCGGCGCATGGTCCGCGCCGGAGCTTCGCTGGGGAGCAGGGCGCTGCAAGCCGATGCCTGGCATCATCGCAGCGATTCACTAACTTCCGCCGCTGCGTTTGTCGGCATTTCCATTGCACTGCTGGGAGGGCCTGGTTTCGAAACGGCCGATGATTGGGCGGCGTTGGTGGCGTGCGGAATCATCGCGTGGAACGGCGTGCGCCTATTGCGTGGAACGCTTGATGACATCATGGATGCGGCGGTGTCGCCGGAAATTACCGCCGAAGTCCGGACGCTCGCCGGCGGCGTCGAGGGCGTGATCGAGGTCGAGAAATGCCGCATCCGCAAAGTTGGGTTGCACCTCGCGCTGGATATTCACGTGGTTGTCGATGGCAATCTCAGCGTACGGCGGGGCCACGCGATCGCGCACGAAGTTGAAGCCAAGCTCCGCGCGTCAGAGCACCGCATCAACGACGTGACGGTACACATCGAGCCGGACCGGTTCTGATGGCCTCAAGCTGTTTCATGTGACAGGCTTGGCCAGGTCCTTGCGAGGAAACAGCGGCGCAGGTTCTCCGATCGTATGTCCTTCTTTCAGTCCGCCCCATTGCGCCGCGGAAAAACTTTGCGGCAGCGCGCCCAGTCCGAGTTGTTCGTAAATGCGCGCCGAGGTGTTCGGCAAAAAGGGCGCGAGCAACACGGCGAGCACACGGCAGGTTTCGGCCAGGCTGTAAAGAATTTCGCCGACCCGTACGGCATTGTTCGGATCCTTTACCAATTTGAAGGGTGCAGTCTGATCGACGTACTGGTTGGCGCGCCGAATTAAAGCCCAAATATTTTCGAGCGCAGCTTGCAGTTCGTTCGCCCGCACATTCGCTTCAACCTGCGTTATGCATTCGGTGCTCGCGCTGGCTAATTCATCCGAGCGGGGTGGAATCGCACCGGCCCGGTAAGTCTTGAGCATCTTCAACGATCGATTAAGAAGATTACCGATTCCATTCACCAACTCTGCCTCATACCGCGAGGCGAAACCCGCGTCCGTCCAGTTTCCGTCGGGGCCGATGTCCAGCTCGCGCAACACGTAATAGCGGAAAGCATCCAGTCCCCACTCAGCGATGACCGCGACCGGGTCCACGATGTTGCCGGTGCTCTTGGAGATCTTCGCGTTGTCTTTCTGCCAGAAGCCATGCACGAGTAATTGTTTCGGGAGCGGCAGCCCCGCGGCCTTCAACATGATGGGCCAATAGACGGCGTGAAACTTGAGGATGTCCTTGCCGATGACGTGAAGGTTGGCGGGCCAAAGCGACAGTGCCGGCTCATCCGCGGCCAGTGACGGAATGGATGCGAGCACGGACGGATCGCCATGGGCGGCCGGAACGCTGATATAGTTCGTGAGCGCATCGAACCAGACGTAGGTAACGTAGTTCGTGTCGAAGGGAAGGGGAATGCCCCAGTTGAGCCGTGCTGCCGGACGCGTGATGCAAAGGTCTTCCAACGAATTATTTTTCAGAAAACCGAGCACCTCGTTGCGGCGGTAGGAGGGCTGGACGAACTCCGGATTCTTCTCGATGTAATCGATGAGCCACGGCTGATGCTCCTTGAGCTTGAAATAGTAGTTCTCTTCCTTGAGCCGGATGACTTCGCCCCACGACGGATCGAACGTGCCGTCAGGCCGTCGATCTTTCTCGGTCAGAAAGCTTTCCTCCTTCACCGAGAAATAACCTGCGTACTCGGCCTTATAGAAGTGACCTTCGGCGTGCAGTTTCGAGAGCAGGGCCTGAACGACTTGTTTGTGGCGCGGCGCGGTAGTGCGAACGAAATCGTCGTTGGTTAACGCGAGCGTTTTGGCAAAGGCGCGCCAGCTCTCGGCCAGTTCATCGCAATACTGCTGTGGGTCTTTGCCTTCCGAGAGCGCGACCTGCTGGACCTTTTGCCCATGCTCGTCGAGGCCCGTCAGAAAAAAAACATCGTCGCCCAGCATCCGGAGCGAGCGCGCAATGACGTCGGCGATGATCTTTTCGTAGGCATGCCCAAGGTGCGGCTGGCCGTTGACGTAATCGATCGCAGTGGTGATGTAGAACCGTTTATCCATCGCGGCGAACTGTGGCGGCGGGCCGGGGAGTTGGCAACTTGTCAGTGGTCAACGTGCTGCCAGTTTGCAACTGGCCAGAAACGCGCTGAGTTCAGAACGTGTGAATCTTCTCTTAAGTTGGAATGAATGGAGCTGGTTCACGACTTCCTTTTCACTTCGTCGAGACGCTCGCGAATCAATTTGGCCTCACTGGCATTCGGAGGCGCGTAGCGCAGGTACTGCTGATAATTTTCCCTGGCCGCCTTCCAATCCTTTTCCAGATAAGCAATTTCGCCCAGTCCGTAATAGACGCGGAAATCCGTGGTGGTGAAGCGTGAGAGCATATCCTGATAGTCGCGTTTGGCAGCGTCGATTTTCTTGCCCTGGAAATTGGCGATGGCCCGGTTCAGCGGCGCCGCGCTGTTTTCCTTTTGCAGTTCCAGCACTCTCGTGAACTGGGCCGCCGCGCCGTCAAAATCCTTCACGAACATCAACAACGCGCCGTAGTGAAAATGCGCTGACGCGTTCTGCGGCTGTGACTTGAGCTGGTTTTCGATGACTTTCATCGCGTTGGTCAGTTGCACGCCAGCCGCGGGAGCGTTCCCGCTCTCGGTCAACTTTTGGGCCTCGCTCACATACAATTGCGAAAGCGATCTGTAGCTCTCGTCCTGTTCCGGGAAGCGGCGCAACGTATCTTCGAGAATCTGCTTCGCCTCGGCAATATTGGTTTTCGAGTATTGGGCGAAGGCTTCCACGCGCGCGACATCGATTTGGACAACAGGGTCGGCATTCCGGGTG
>DATHKK010000151.1:0-2788 GCA_035489355.1 Candidatus Limnocylindria bacterium | reverse complement strand
GCCGCCGTCGTGTTCCTGTGCGGGCTTTCCTTCACGATTGTGCTGCGCGGATTGAACGCGGGCGAAACCGACAAGCCGATCACGGAACTGTTCTATCCGTTCTTCCTTTGGCTGATTCTGCTGCTGGCCTCGCCGGTGATTACCATGCGCTCGTTCGCGCAGGAGAAATACAGCGGCACGTTCGAGACGCTCATGACCACGCCGGTGAGCGACTTGCAGGTGGTGCTGGCAAAATTCTCCGGTGCCATGTTTTTTTACCTGCTTATGTGGAGTCCGCTGCTGGCGTGTATCTTCGTGGTGCGCCACTTCACGAACGAGCCGACGCTCGTTGATCCCGGCACACTCGGCAGCACGCTGGTCGGCATTACCTTGCTGGGCGCGCTGTACGTTTCGCTCGGCTGTTTCGCGTCCTCGCTCTCGCGCAGCCAGATCATCGCGGCCATGATTGCCGTGGCCCTGGGTGTTTCTTTGTACTTGCTCAGCTTTCTTTCTTACGCGCTGGAAGGCCAAACCGGCTGGCTCGCGAAAATCTTTTCTCACGTGTCGCTCAACGAACACATGCAGGACTTCGCCCGCGGCGTGATTGATACGCGGCCCGTCATCTTCTATCTGTCGCTGACGGTGCTCTTCCTGTTCCTCACCTTGAAGTCGGTGGAAAGCCGCCGCTGGAAATCATGAACGGCGACGAACGGACACCGCAAAGTTTCTCGATGCTTCGCCGCTGGAGCGCGGTGTTGAACCTCATCATTACCATGGCCGCCGTGCTGGCCCTGGTGGCGATGGCCAATTACCTCGCCATCCGCCACTTCACGCGCTTCCACTGGACGAGCAACACCGAGGCGGAACTTTCTCCGCGCACCCGCCAAGTGCTGGCGGCGCTCACGAACACGGTCAAGGTCACGGTTTATTTCAATTCGGACGACGTGTTATTTCCTCGCGTCAAGGGGCTGCTCAAAGAATATCAATTTGCCAGCCCGCACATTCAGGTGCAGTTCGTGGATTACGTGCGCGACATGACGGCAGCCCGCAAAGTGAAGGAAGACTACAAGCTGAGGGAAAGCTCGGACCGCGATCTCGTCATCTTCGACGTGGCGGGCCGTCCGCCCGCGATGGTGAATTCCAAGGAACTCTCCGACTACGACACTTCCAAATTGTTGAGCGGCGAGTCCAAAGACGTCTATCGAACGCATTTCAAAGGCGAGTTGTTGTTCACTTCCAAAATCTTCGCCGTCGCCACCGGACGCGCGCCCATCGCTTACTATCTTTTCGGGAATGGCCAGCGCTTGAGCAGCGGCAACAATCCTGATGGCTACGACAAGTTTCTGGCCGGGCTGCGCGACGAAAATAATTTCGATGTCCGCCTGCTCACGCTCATTGGCACGAACGAGATTCCCGGAAACTGCAACCTGCTCATCATCGCCGGCGCCACGGACGTCATGGATGCGACCGAGTTGGACAAGATTCAGCGTTACCTCGTCCAGGGCGGTCGCGCGTTGATTACCTTCACCAGCGATTCACTCGGCAAACGCATTGGTCTGGAAAAACTCCTGGAGAAATGGGGCGTCGATGTCGGCGACAACGTGATCCTCGATCAAGAGAACGCGATCAGCAACACGCGGCTCGACGTGGTGCCGGTCGAACTGGGCGTGCATCCGATCGTCAATCCGCTGCGCACCTCGCGCGTGCTGCTTTACCAGCCGCGATCCATCTCGGCGCTTCCGCCCGGGAGCGGACGCAGTGATGACTTGAAGGTCGATGAACTCTTGCTGACCGGGCCTAACAGCAAGGTGGTCGATCCGCGCACGCGCCGCGAGGACCCGGCCCAACGAGGCTCCAAGTCGCTCATGGTCGCGGTGGAAAAGAGCGTGCCCGCGCTGCAACGCGGATCGACGCGCCTGGTGGTGATTGGCGATTCCATGCTGTGGGGCAACACCTTCATCGAGGCGGACGGCAATCGCGACTTTGCCGGACTGACCGCAAGCTGGCTGGTGAACCAATCCGTCCTGCTCCATGACATTCCGCGCCGCACCATCCAAAGTTACAAACTCACGATGACGCACGCGCAGCTTCGCTCGGTGCAAATCATCCTCCTGGCCGTTCTGCCGGGAACGGTCTTGTTCCTCGGCTTGCTGGTCTGGCTCCGCCGCCGCCACTGACATGAACTGGAAGAACACCTGGATTCTGGTTGGTTTGGCTGCGGCGCTCTTTGCGTTCATTTTCCTTTTCGAGCGGCGGCTCGATCCCACGGGCATGGTCCATTCGGCCAAACCGCTCTTCACCAAATTCAAGCCGACCGCCGCCACGTCGCTCACGCTGCGCCGGGGCAAACAGTTCACCCTCATGCTCGAGAGCACCAACGAGGTCTGGACTTTCGTGAAGCCCACCGTTTATCCAGCCGCTAATTTTGCGGTGCAGAATTTTCTGGAAACATTGGAACGCGTCCTGCCCGCCACGCACATCACGCCGCGCGAAATCCTTTCCCGCAAGCAGACCGATTCGGATTTTGGTTTCGACGCGCCCTTGATCACGCTGGTCCTGGAACGGGCGGGCGAAAGTTCGCAGCAACTGCGTTTTGGCGCGCGCACTCCCGCGGGCGATCAGGTCTATGTGGACATGATTGGCCAGCCCGGCGTCTTCGTGGTCGGCGCAGAGATGCTCGATCGCATGCCGCTCACGCCGCACGATTGGCGCAACACCGCGCTGTTTCATCTCGGCGACGAGAAGCCCGACCGGTTCGAGATCGTGCATGGCAATTCCGGCTTCGAGATCAGGCTCGATCCGACGAACA
>DATHKK010000150.1:0-2377 GCA_035489355.1 Candidatus Limnocylindria bacterium | reverse complement strand
GCCGTCGGACTCGATCCTTCGCACGCGGAACGTTACCCGCATGAATTCAGCGGCGGCCAGCGCCAGCGCATTGGTATCGCCCGCGCGCTCGCCGTCGAACCGAAGTTGATCGTGTGCGACGAACCGGTGAGCGCGCTCGACGTTTCCGTACAGGCGCAAATCGTGAATCTCCTGATGGATCTCCAGCAAGAGCGCGGCCTCGCGTATCTTTTCATCGCGCACGATCTCGCGGTGGTGGAGCACATCAGCCATCGCGTCATGGTCATGTATCTCGGCCGCGCCGTGGAACTGGCCGAAGCCAAGAAGTTGGTGCGCGCGCCGAAGCATCCTTACACGCAGGCTCTGTTGTCCGCCGTTCCCGTCATGAATCCCGATTCGAAACGCAAACGCATCGTGTTGAGCGACCAGGAACGCTCGCCGATTGCTGCGTTTGCGAAAGCAGATCGAAATGAGCGCGGAGGTCCCGACGGAAGCGGCTCCGTGTCAGACATTCCTCCATTGCGTGAAGTGGAACCCGGCCACTGGGTTTCCTGCATCGCGGAGCGATGACTGGACAGTAGCCGTGGGATTCATCCCACGGTCCGGAGTCCGCGATGCGCGGCGTCGCGGAGTGACGCATGAACGTGGACACAGGATTTCAATCGTCGCTCCGCGACGAACGAACCGGTGGACGTGCGGAACGCGTGGCTTGAAAGCCACGGCTACCCTCGCAAAGCCGCTCCGCGACTCGGGCCTTCTCCTGGAACTTGCCTTGAATTTTTCCGGCTTGCCTCAAGTCCATTGCCGGTGTGACCGATGCGGAAGTCGGCCACCACCAGAAATACTTTTGAGCATGAGATCGATTTTGAACAAGACACCGCGAAGCAACCGCCGCGCATTTACGTTGATCGAGTTGCTCGTGGTGATTGCCATCATTGCCATTCTCGCGAGCCTGCTCTTACCCGCGCTGGCCCGCGCCAAGGAATCCGCCAAGCGCATCCAATGCGTGAACGATCTTCGCCAGCTTGGCTTGTCTGTGACGATGTACGCCGATGAGCACGATGGCTTCTATCCGGAACGCGGCAACAGCGCGGCGAGCACAAGCAATTTTTGGCCGCTGCTTTTGCAGCCCTACTATGTGGATACGAAAATTCTTTACTGCCCGAGTGATGTCTTGAATCCCAAAAACAATGGCGCGGGCAGTCCCTTTGCCGCACTCAGCGCAAAACGCAGTTACATCTTCAACGGCTTCAACGACTACTTTAATGGCTTCCCGGGCGGCAATGAAACCAAGGTTCCGGAGAACGCGATTAAGGAGAGCAGCGAAACGGTTTTGTTCGGCGAGAAAGATGGCGGAGATCCGGCGGTGCCCGCCAGTGGGTCCGGCCATTGGTGGATGGATTATTGGATGGGTGATGATTACCTGGAACTCGATCAGGCCCGGCACAACAAGTTGAACAAGATCGGTGGCGGTTCCAACTACGCCTTTGCCGACGGCAGCGCGCGCTATCTTCGTTTCGGCCAATCACTTGATCCAATCAACCTTTGGTTCGTGACTGAAGAATGGCGCAAGAAGGGCGCTTCGGCTTTTTAACAAATTCGTTTCTCCGACAGCCGAGTGTGACAGCGCTCGGCTGCGCGGTGTGCGGGCTTCGCTGATTCGAGCAGATGGCCATGCGGTGAACATTCGCGTCCCCGAGGCGGCGTCTGTCGGTTGCTAGCCTGTCGTTCGCACGAACGGCAGGCGATCTCGGAAAGGCTGAGCCTTCTATCGAGCGACAGTGAAATGAGATCGCGACGAAACATGCCCCCCTGCAAGTGTCACCGGACGTTTCAGCCACCCGCCTGTGAACAGGCGCCGCGACCTACAAATATTTGTTCAGCAACGGCGCCAGTTCCCGCGTTGTTTTGGCGGGCCAGAATTTCTTGTCCGTCATGATCGAATGGTGCAGCGCCGCGTGGCACGGCCAGCTCGGTTCTTGAGGAATTTGCGGAACGACCGCGGTTATGATCTTTTTCGCGCTCTCGGCGTTGCGGCGCAGATTCTCCAGTACTATATCGACCGTCACGTGCGCCTCGTCGGCCTTCCAGCAATCGTAGTCGGTGATCATCGCCATGTTCGCGTAGGCAATCTCCGCTTCGCGCGCGCATTTTGCTTCGCCGAGGTTCGTCATGCCGATGACATCAAACCCGGCTTTGTGATTGGCCGACGATTCAGCGCGTGTGCTGAAGGCCGGCCCCTCCATGTTCACGTAAGTGCCGCCGTCATGAACCGTCACGTTTAGTTTGCGCCCGGCCTTCAACAGCAGTTGCCGCAGTTCTTCACAAATCGGATCGGCGAAAGCGATGTGCGCCACGATGCCGCGTCCGAAGAAGGTGTGCTCGAACTGCGGCAACT
>DATHKK010000149.1:0-2488 GCA_035489355.1 Candidatus Limnocylindria bacterium | reverse complement strand
CTCGAGAACGATTCCCAGGGAACCGATCACGCCGAGTCGAGCGTGATGTATGTCGCGGGCGGCTCGGTGCAAGCCGGTGTTCACGGCTGCGATCTGAATCCGAATCCCAAGCTCGGCGGCGCTCTCAATTGGGCCATGGGCACGGGAGCGAAAAACGGCGCGCTCTATTCCGCGGACACCAATGTCGGTTATTTGCGGCGCACGATTGATTACCGTTCCGTGCTCGGAGAGATTATTCGCGAGCATCTTGGCGCAACACAGAATCAGTTGAACCGCATCATTCCTGCCTACGCAAACGAGGGTGCCGAGCACCTTTTGAATGGCGGCATGGTGCAAACGACTCCTATCATCGGCGAGCTGGGAATCATCTGACGCAGGTCTTTCGCGAAGCAACGGCGCGGCATCACACCGCGCCGTTTGCGTTGGGAAGCGGAACTGATAGCGTCGCGCGCATGGCGTTCGATTCATTCAGGGACTGGGTCAACCAACTCGACAAGGCTGGTGAACTGATTCGCATTTCACAGCCCGTCGCGACGGAGTTGGAAATCACCGAACTCGCCGACCGCGAGATGAAAAAGCCCGGCGGCGGCAAAGCGCTGCTCATCGAGAAGCCGATGGTGAATGGAGTCGTATCGCCCTTCCCCGTCGCGATCAACACCCTCGGCTCACAAAAGCGCATGGCTCTGAGTATGGGTGCGGAAACCGTGGACGATGTGGCGAAAGAACTCGGCGCGTTGATGAAGGCCAAGCCCCCGACATCCATGCGTGAGACCATGAAATTGCTGTCCCTCGCGCTCGATTTACGCCACACGAAACCCAAGATTGTCAAAAGTGGCCCGTGCAAGGAAGTCATCCACAAGTTCGACGCCCCCGCTTCCGCGACGAGTTGGCCGTCCGCGCCCGATTGGCAGAAAGGCACATCCCCAACTCCGCCCACGCTCGCGAATCTTCCAATTCTGAAATGCTGGCCGCTCGACGGCGGACGTTTCATCACCCTGCCCTGCGTCGTTACCAAAGATCCCGACACCGGCGAACGCAACGTCGGCATGTATCGCATCCAGATTTACGACGACCGGACGACGGGGATGCACTGGCAGCTCCAGAAAGTCGGCGCGCGACATGGCCGCCGCTACTACGAAACCGGCACGCGCATGCCCGTCAGCATTTTCCTCGGCGGCGATCCCATGTTCCCCTTCGCCGCCACCGCGCCGTTGCCGGATGGCCTCGACGAATTTCTTCTCGCCGGTTATCTGCGAAAGAAATCCGTTGAACTCGTGAAGTGCGAGACCAACGATCTCGAAGTTCCCGCCAACGCCGACTTCGTCATCGAAGGCTACGTTGACCCGGCCGAGCCGCTGCGCGACGAAGGCCCGTTCGGCGACCACACCGGCTATTACACGTTGCCCGAGCCATATCCCGTCTTTCACGTCACCGCCATCACGCACCGCAAGGACGCCGTTTATCCCGCCACCATCGTCGGCATCCCGCCGATGGAAGATTTTTATATTGGCGGCGCGTCCGTGAAACTCTTCCTGCCCATCTTCAAGATGAACTTCCCCGAGATCGTGGACATCGCGCTGCCGGCGGAAGGCGTCTTCCACAACCTCGTCTTCGTGAGCATCAAGAAGACCTACCCGATGCAAGCCTACAAAATCATGCACGGCCTCTGGGGCATGGGGCAGATGATGTTCACCAAATACATCATCGTGGTGGACGACGACGTGGACGTGCACAACACCAGCGAAGTCCTCTTCCGCCTCTGCGCCAACACCGACCCGCAACGCGACAGCATCTTCACCAAAGGCCCGTCCGACGTGCTCGACCACGCCACCAGCGAAATCGCCAGCGGCAGCAAACTCGGCATTGACGCGACGAAGAAAATTCCGGGCGAAGGCTTCAAACGCCCCTGGCCGCCGCTGATCAAGATGGATGCGGCGGTGCGGAAGAAAATAGACATGTTGCTTGGCAACCGATAAACGTCCTTCAACCGATCTGCAGATGAAATGAGAATTAACGTGAACGAACAGTTTCCGCATCTGCCACATGCTCCAATTGCAGAAGCAGTAATTGAAATTCGCGCTCGGGCGGAGCCGCCTTGGAGTGAGCAAGCTGTTTCAGAATGGTTGAAGCCAAAACTTCCGGAATATCCGCAAGTGGCTTCGCAGAATGAGTTTCAGCAGGAGGTTCGTTTTGGTTTAGGACATCAGCCAGAAGCTAAGCAGCACGATCTTGGCTGGAAAGGACTTCGATTTCAGTCCGCTGATGCCGGCCACATTGCACAGTTCAACCGTGACGGATTCCTATTCAGCAGACTCCCTCCGTATCAAAATTGGGAGCAGCTTCGAGATGAAGGGATGCGCCTATGGAACATTTACGCCGAGTTGGCCCGGCCAACGGAGGCGCAGCGCCTAGGACTGCGCTTTATCAATCGCTTTGTCTTGCCGGTACAGGAAATGAGATTCGAAGATTACATTCAGCCTCATGCTGT
>DATHKK010000148.1:0-2864 GCA_035489355.1 Candidatus Limnocylindria bacterium | reverse complement strand
ACATCGGTTTTGGGCCTTCTCCCGTTGCGGGCCGGCGTCAGAGGCACGCCTTCACGCGCCGGTTCGAACAGCCTGTTGCGCGGAGTATTCATGAAAGCACCGCCCGCCCCTCGCTGTCGGGGAAATGCGCGCGGACGAGTAGCAGCACAATTTTTTTTTCGCCAGGGCCGTTCACACTTCAGCGATGCAACCACAGCCGCAGCACCGAACGCAAATGTTCCGTGTCCACCGGCTTGGACAAATAATCCGACGCCCCCGCCGCAATGCACTTCTCGCGGTCGCCCTTCATGGCCTTCGCGGTCACGGCAATAATCGGCAGATCCCGGAAGTCAGAGATTTCCCGAATCGCGCGCGTCGTTTCGTATCCGTCCATCGTCGGCAACATGATGTCCATGAGCACGATGTCGATGCCCTTCGTCTTGAGCAGGGTTTCGATCGCGTCCCGGCCATTCTCCGCTGACACCACCTGCATCTTGAAACGCTCCAGCACGCTGGTCATGGCGAAGATGTTGCGGATGTCATCGTCCACCAGCAGCACCTTCTTCCCCTCGAGCACCGCGTGGTGCAGGTTCTCCAACATCTTGCGCTGGCGATCCGGCAGCTTCGAGGCGTTGCGGTGCAAGTGCAGCGCTGTTTCATCCAACAAACGTTCCGGCGAACGCACGTCCTTGATCAACACGCTCTCGGCCAGGGCCTTGAGCCGCGTCTCTTCCTCCTTCATCAGGTCCTTCGCGGTGTAAACAACGATGGGCAAACTCTTCGATTGCGACTGCTGTTTGATCTGCTCGATCAGATCGACGCCGCTCATGTCGGGCAATCCAAGATCGAGCACCATGCAGTCGTACTTATTGTTCTCCAGTTCCGCGAGCGCGTCCTTGCCACAGCTCACCACCGTCGTCTTCACGTCGCCATTGCCGATCAATTCGCGAATGCTCATGGACTGAATCTCGTCGTCCTCCACCAGCAACAGGTTCTTCACCGGGCGCTCCACGAATTGTTTCAAGCTCTCGAAGGCTTCGCTCAACGTCTCCGGGTTCTCGGACTTGCGCAGATAACCCAGCGTCCCCTGCGTTAGGGTCGGCTCCGTGTTCTCGTCCACCGAGATCATCTGGATGGGAATGTGCCGCGTCGCCAAATCCACTTTCAAACGATCCAGCACGCGCCAGCCGTCGAAGTCCGGCAAGTGAACGTCGAGCGTGATGGCATCAGGTTTAATCTCACGCGCCAGGGCCAACGCAGCCGAACCGCGCGGGGCAATCACACCTTTGAACCCCTTCTCGTGCGCCATTTCCAGCAGCACCTTGGCGTAATGCGGATCGTCCTCGACGATCAGCAGCACGCGATCGCCTTTCTCAATTTTCCCGCGATCATCCTCGACGGTGAATTCCGCCGGCATGATGTCAGGCGGCAAATCCACCGTGGCCGAGGCGTCCACCACCGCGCTGTCGGCAGGCTGCGCGGGCCGCAGTGCTCCGATGGCGTCGCGTTCGCGGCGCGTTGGCCGCGTGGACACATAGCTCTGCGGCAAATACAGCGTGAACGTGCTTCCCTGCCCGACCGCGCTGGCCAGTCGAATTTCGCCGCCGAGCAACCGCGCGATTTCGCGGCTGATCGCCAGGCCCAGGCCGGTGCCGCCGTACTTGCGCGAGGTGGAACCGTCGGCCTGTTGAAACGCTTCGAAGATGATCTGCTGTTTCTCCGGCGGAATCCCGATGCCGGTATCGCTGACCGAGAACGCAATGACCGACCGCGCGTGATTGAGCGAATCCCGATCCGGACTCCAGCCTTCCGTGACCTGCGCCACGCTGAACGTGACACTGCCCTTGTCCGTGAACTTGAATGCGTTCGAGAGAAGATTGCGGATGACCTGCTCGAGCCGCTGGCTGTCGGTAAACATGCTGCGCGGCAATTCCGAATCGATATCGAGTTCCAGGTCGAGCCCCTTGGCCTCCGCCACGTGGCGGAAGGTGCGATCCACGTAATCGTGCAGCTCTCCGAACCGCACTTCCTCGACATCGACCGTGACCGTGCCGGACTCAATCTTCGACAGATCGAGAATATCGTTGATGAGCGTGAGCAGATCGTTGCCGGACGCGTGAATCGTCTTGGCGAACTCGACTTGTTTCGTCAACAGATTGCCGTCCTGGTTCTGCGCGAGCTGGTCGGCAAGGATGAGCAGGGAATTGAGCGGCGTGCGCAGCTCGTGCGACATGTTCGCGAGGAACTCGGACTTGTATTTCGAAGTGAGCGCAAGCTGCTTGGCCTTTTCTTCGAGCGCTTGGCGGGCCTGTTCGACTTCCGCGTTCTTGCGTTCCACTTCCGCGTTCTGCTCGGCGAGCAGCTTCGCTTTTTCCTGCAGCTCCTTGTTCGTGTTCTGCAATTCCTCCTGGCGACTTTGCAACTCCTTCGCCAGCGACTGCGACTGCTTGAGCAAATCTTCCGTGCGTGTATTGGCTTCGATCGTGTTGAGCACGATGCCGATCGATTCGACGAGCTGATCGAGGAACGCCTGGTGAATCGGCGAGAACTGCTCGAACGAGCTCAGCTCCATGACGGCCTTGACGTGGCCTTCGAAGAGCACCGGCAGCACGATGATGTTCGTGGGCGGCGCCGCGCCCAGACCAGACGTGATCTGCACGTAATCCGGCGGCGCGTTGGTAATCAATATGCGTTCCTTCTCCAGCGCCGCCTGGCCCGCGAGGCCCTCCCCCATCGCGAACTTGTTCGAAACATTCTTGCGGCTGCGATAGGCGTAGCTCGAAAGCAGCTTGAGGTGCGCATCGCGTTCTGTTTCGTCCACCGCCTCTTCGCGCCCCGGCTGCATCACATAAAAGACGCCGTGCTGCGCACCCACGACGGGGGCC
>DATHKK010000147.1:0-5051 GCA_035489355.1 Candidatus Limnocylindria bacterium | reverse complement strand
CACATGGGCTACAACGCTTCCTTCAAAGGCCACGCCCCCATTGCCGGCTACGCGTTTTATTATCTGAACCGCCCGGAGTTCCTGCGCGACAATCTCACCCTGCGCATGGCCATCGCCCCCGTTTACTTCGATTCCGAACTCGGCATTTCCCACGCGCTCGGTCCGAACACGGATATCGGCATCGGCGTGGCCGGTGGCGCTTTTGCCGACAGTTTCAACGAGGTGCGTCAGGGAAAATATTTGCCGAAGGAATCTTTTGATGGCTACGGCGGCAGCACTTCGGTGAACCTGTATCATCGCTTTAATCCCGCACAGCGCATCCCGCTCTTCGGCATCGCCCGCGCCGGCGTTCATTATGTGACGTACGCGGATACTGATGACACGGCGGGCAATTTCGAACTGCCGGATGACCGCGCATCCGCGAACTTTCGCGTGGGCTTGCGCCTCGGCGGCAAGGAGCCGGTGCTCTTTCCCAGCGTCGCCATGGAACTGGCGGTCTGGGCCGAGTCGCTTAACCGCGCCAGCTCCGGCCATTATGGATTCAACAACGACCGCGAGGTGAATTCATCGGCCCATCTCTTCTACACGTTCGCTTACCTCGCCTACACCTTCGAGCGCGGCGACAATCTCAGCGTCAGCATGACCGGTGGCGACAGCGTGGATGCGGATCGTTTCAGCGCGTACCGGCTCGGCGGCGTGCTGCCGCTCGTGGCGGAATATCCGCTCGTTATCCCGGGTTATTATTACCAGGAAATCACGGCCCGGCGCTTTCTGCTCTTTAATGGCCGTTACGCCGTGGCGCTCGACGAAAAGAAACGCTGGTCCGTGAACGTGATGGCGGCGTCTGCAGTCGTCCAATATCTCCACGGTTTCAAGCAGCCCGGCGACTGGCATTCGGGCGTCGGTGGTGGAATTGGTTACCAGTCGCAATCGGAAATCTGGAAGGCGGCGGTCAACTATGGTTACGGCATCGACGCCATTCGACATGGTGATCGCGGCGCGCACGTCGTCAGCCTGGTGCTGCAATTCGATCTGGAGAAATACCTCTACAAGGAACGCAGCAAGGCATTCTGGTGGGAATGATCCGGCAAAGACGCGAATTCGACTAACGTTGCGCAACGATACCCGGCAGGCCGTCCAGTGCATTCAAAGGCTGAGTCGCGCGATTCGCGACCGTGAGCAACGGCTGCGGATAAATTCCGATGAACAGAATTCCCGCCATGCAGACGATCAGCGCGAGCCTCGTCGGGAGCGATACGTGGATGGCCGACACATCGGGCGCTTCTGGCGACCAATAAATCGCGCGCACCACGCCGAAGTAATAGTAGAGCGAAATCACCACGCCGATCACCGCGACGCCGGCGAGCCAGTAGTAGCCTTGGGAGTGCGCGCCTTGCTCGACCACGGACTTGAGCAAGAGGAATTTTCCGAAGAACCCCGCCAGCGGCGGAATGCCCGCCAGCGAAACCATCGCCAGCGTCATGGCCGCGGCGAGGAATGGCGAACGGCGATTCAGCCCGGCCAGTGTGGTGACATCTTCGCTATCACTCTTGCGCGCGACAATCGAGATGACGGTAAACGCGGCGATGACGGTGAAAAGATAACCGCTCAGGTAATAAACGACTGCCGTCGATCCAGCGCGCGTCAGGGCCGCGAATCCCATGAGCAAATAACCCGCGTGCGCGATGCTGGAATAACCGAGCAGGCGCTTGAGATTTCGCTGCGGAATGGCGCACAGGTTACCGTAAAGAATCGTTACCGCGGAGATCACCATCAGGAGTTTTTCCCAATGCGCCGTCACGTCCGGCACGGCGGTGAAGAGAACGCGCATCAGCAGCACGATACCAGCGGCCTTGGAACCCACGGCGAGGAACGCGGTCGTGGGGGCCGGCGAACCTTGATACACGTCCGGCGCCCAGATTTGGAAGGGCACCATTGCGATTTTGAATCCGAGTCCCGCCAGGATGAGCGCGAGTCCGGCCAGAAGAATCGGCGGAAACTTCGCGTTGTGCTCAGCGATGTATTTCACGTACTGCGCGAGGTCGTTGAAGTTCATTCCGTTCAACGCTTGGTTCGCAATGGTGGTCGTAGCCGTGCCAGAAACCAGGGCAATGCCGAACACCGTGAACCCAGTCGAAAGCCCGCCGATGACGAGGTATTTCACGCCCGCTTCGAGTGACTGCACGCGACTGCGCTGGAAACTTGTGAGCACGTAGAACGTCACCGTGATGAGTTCGAGCGAGACGAACAGCATCGTGAGGTCGTTGGCGGACGAGGCGAACATCATTCCCGAAAGGGCGAAGAGAATGAGCGAGTAGTATTCGGAAATGCCGGCCCCGATGCGGTCGGCGAACTCCGCAGCCATGATGAGCACCAGCACGGCGGCGAGCAGGAAAAAGCGTTTGAAGAACAACGCGAGCGGGTCGAGGACGTAACTGTTGTTGAAGGCGAGTTCAGGAGTGATTTGTACCATCGAAAATCCCTCACGCGCAGAAAAACTCATGTCGCATCTAAAACTCCAAGCGAACACTACGGCTACGGCGAGCGCCGCGAAGTAGCCGAGCTTGCGCTTGTGCTCGGGCGCAATCCACAGGTCAAGCAGCAGGATGCCCAAACCCAGCAGGACGACGGCGATTTCCAAACTCATCAAAGAAGCGTTCATCAAAATCATTTCACGGCCGCGCGCTTCGGGGCTTCCGCTATCGGCGATTTGCCATTGGCCATCGCCACAATCTCCTTCACCGCCGGCTCAATCTTGCTGGTGAGCAAACGCGGCGCGACACCGAATAAAATCAGGCTCGCGAGCAGCAGCGCGAACGGCACTTTGCGCCAGAGGCTTGCATCGGTGATCGCGGGTAGGTTTTCCGCAACGGGTCCGTGCAGGATGTTGCGCACCGCGCGCAGCATGTAAATCGCGCCGACCACGAGCGCGCCCCACGCAGCCACAACCACGAACGTTGGCAGTGTTTTCCACGCGCCAAAGAGCGTGAGCAATTCGCCAGGAAAATTCGCGAAGCCAGGCAAGCCGCAGCCGGCCATTGCGGCCATGATGAGCGCGGTGCCGATGAACGGCATCTTCTTAAGCAGTCCACCGAGCTTGCTGATTTCCAGCGTGCCGGCCTGCTCGTTCAAGTAGCCGCTCAGGCCAAAGCTCAGCGCCGCGAGGAGGCCGTGCGCGATCATTACCAGCACCGTGCCGGTGATGCCGATGAGACTCAGGCTCGCGATTCCAAGGAAGCAGAAACCCATGTGCGCGACGCTGGAATTGCCGAGGAGGAAATTGAAATCGCGTTGCCGCATGGCGACCCAGCCGCAGTAAAGAATGTTTCCGAGCGCGAGCCATGTGATGACGTGCAGCCAGAGTTTTGCGCCCTCCGGTGCCAGCGGCAGTGCGATGCGAATCAGGCCGTAGAGACCAAACTTCTTGAGCACGCCCGCGTGCAGCATCGAGGTCGCGGCGGGCGCGGAGCCGTAGCCGAGCGGCGCCCACGTGTGGAATGGCCAGAGCGAGACAAGGATGCCGAAGCCGAACAACAGTAGCGGGAAGATGAGCTTCTGCGCACCGAGCGCCATCGGAACAGCTTTGAAGCGGCGTGTCATCTCGACGATGTCGAACGTCGCAGGCAGTCCGCCGACGGCTGAGTTGATGTAGAGAATGATCAAGCCGATGAGCGCGATAAGCGCGCCGACGCTGAGGTAGAGCGTGATTTGGAACGTCGCGTAGTTCTTCAACTCACCGCGTCCCCACACGCCAATCATGATGAACGTCGGCACCAGTGCGAGTTCGTGGAAGAAGTAGAAGAAAAACAAGTCGAGCGACGCGAACGCGCCGAGAATGCCGCCGACCATCACGAGCAACAGGAGGTAAAACTCTTTAACTTGCGTCTCGATGCGGTTTGATACGCATGCGGTGGCAAACGCGACGATGGCACCCATGAGGATCAACCCGACGTTGATGCCGTCCACGCCGACGTAGTAGCTGATGCCCAGCGATTGCACCCACGGGATCTGCTGCACGAATTTGAAGCCGTTAGCCGCCGTTGCGCTGTCGAACTTCACGAACATCGCGACGGCCAGCAACATCGAGACAAGCGTGCTGGCGAGCGCCACGACGCGGATGACGAAGCGGTAGTTGCGCGGAATCAACGCTACGACCAGCGCGCCGAGGAACGGAACCAGAATGATGGAAGTGAGGAGCGACATCTTTATTTCACCGCAGAGGCGCAGAGGCGCAGAGCAGAGAATTTCAGCAACGAACCTTTGGCATCGGAGCGCGGGTCTGTGACCCGCAGCAATTCTGACTGATCGAGCGTGCTGCGGCTCACAGAGCCTCGGCCCGTCTGCGTTCTCTGCGTCTCTGGGTCTCTGCGGTTTAATTTCATTTCAAAACAAAGAACAACACCAGCGCCACGCCGAGGGCGAAGAAGAAGGCGTAAGTTTGAAGATTGCCGGTTTGCACCATACGCAGCGCCCGACCGAAAATCTCGGTCGTGCCGTGGGTGCCACGAACGATCAAACCGCCGATGATCCAGCGGTCGATCCAATCCGCGAGTTTCGAGAGCGCTTCGTGGGTGATGGCGATGAGCCACGAGTAAAGTTCGTCGAAGTAGAAACGGTTGCGCATGGCACGCGAGAGCCAGCCGAGTTTCACGGCCAGCGGGTCTTTGGTCGCGTTCCAATACAACGTCGCGGCGAGGCTGATTCCCACGAGCGCGGCGAGAATGCCGAACATCGCGGCGAGCAGGTTGTGGCCGAACGGTTGCAGGATGGATTCAATCGAGCCTCCGTGATGTGCTTCGCCGTGCGGAAACATTTTGCCGACGAAGACATCGATGCCGATAAAACCGCCGATGGCGGAGAACACAGCGAGGATGACGAGCGGCGTGGTCATCACCTTCGGCGATTCGTGTGCGTGCTCGGCGTCATCGCTCTTGGCCGGGCCGAAGAAAACCACGAAGAGCAGTCGAAACATGTAGAATGCCGTGAGCGCAGCGATGAATACGGCGACGGCGAAGAGAATCGGTTTGTGCTCGGCAGCTTGCGCGAGAATG
>DATHKK010000146.1:0-12797 GCA_035489355.1 Candidatus Limnocylindria bacterium | reverse complement strand
GGCATTCGTCGCCGAAAGCTCGAACGTGCAGTCCGCGCCGAATTGGGTGATGTGAAATTCCTGGCCGGCGATCAACAACACGCCTTCGCGTGGCACCGCGGTCGTGTTGGCTTCCACGGCATAGCCAAATGCCCCCGCGCCCACACCGTTCGTCACCGGCCCGAGCGTGATCCATGCGTTCGAGTTCGCGACTTCCCACGGACAAACATCACTCGTCGTCACGTTCACCAGACCCGTTGCGGCGCCGAAGGCGTGTGACCCGCCGACCGGCTCGATCGTGTAAGTGCAAACCACCGCTTGTTGGGTCACGACCAGCACTTGATCCGCGATGGAAATAAACCCGACACGTTCAGTGAGAGAATTATTGTTGGTCACCGCGTAAGCCACCGGGCCGTTGCTGGAGTTGTTCGCGGCCGAAAGAATTGTGATCCACTCGTTGGTCGTCGCCACAATCCACGCGCAACCGTCCGACGTCACGACCTCCACGATGCCCGTCACCGAGGCCGAGCTAAAAGTCTGCTCCAGCGGCGTCACAACAAACGTGCAGGGCACGCCTTGTTGAGTAATTTCAAAGGACTCGCCTCCGGCCACGATGTGCCCAACGCGCGTCACTCCGATTGGATTTGCCGCCACGGTGTAAGCCACTTCACCCGGCCCGACCGGCGCCAGTCCCGAGGTAATCGCGATCCAATCGCTATCCGCGGCGACCGTCCACGGGCAGTCCAAGGGTGTGCTCACGAAAAAGGAGTCATTCGTTGCACCCGGCTCATAGGTCGCGTTCGTCACCGACAAAACAAAAACGCAAGGCGCGGGCTCCTGCTCGATCGTCAGCCATTGATCCGCGACCATGACCAGGCCAGTGCGCCATTGGGCCAGCGGGTTCCCCGACACGATGTAATCAATGTTCGTGCCGCCGGTTCCATTCGTCTCCGAAGTGATGGTGATCCAATCGTTGGTGTTGAGCACCAGCCATTCACACTCGTCCGTCGTGGTGAGCGTGATGAAATTTGTCGCGCCATCAAAAACATGCACGAGGTTCGAAGGCGCAATCGCATACACACAGAGCGCGCCGTCCTGCGCCACTTCGAACTCTGCACCCGCGATGATCATGCTCGCCGTCCGCGCCACGATGCTCGTGTTGGCCGTGATCGTGTACGTCACCGCGCTGCTCCCTAAGGCGTTCGTGAGATCGATGGCAATCCAATCGTTGGTGTTCTCCACGGTCCATTCGCACGCCCCTTGCGTCGCAATGCTCACGGTTGTCGTCGCTGCGTTGAACAGGTGCGCCCCGTTGGTCGGTGAAAGAACAAAGGTGCAGTCCAGGCCCGCCTGCGTGATCGTGAACTCCTGCTCCGCGATCGCGAGCACCGCCACGCGCGGGGAACCGTTCATGTTCGCCGCCAGCGTGTAACCCACCGTGCCGTTACCCGTGCCGCTCGCCCCCGAGTCAATCGTCACCCAGTCATAGGTGCTCACCGCTGTCCACGCGCAACCGTCCAAAACCGTCACCTCGACCAAACCTGTTTCCGACAACGCCAGATGGTTCGTCGCCAAGGGCGCAATCGCATACACACAGGGGGCAGCCGCGATGCGCACTGTCGCATTCGTGTATTCGGCCGACACCGTTTCGGTAAGGTTTGTAAACACCTCACGCCCGATCGGCGCGTCGCAGAAAGAAACCGTGGTGGTCGCTGCCCCAGAGCCGGAAACGGCAAGGAACCAAACGTCCACGATGTGATTTGTTTCCGCCGACCACGTCTGGTTGAGAGAAGCATCCAACGCCAAAGTAATTCCGAGCCGCCCATCCGACTCCGCCTGACTAACGTCGGTGCTGAACGCAGCATTGGGAAAGCTGTTGGTCATGGCGCTGCTCACCGCGACGCTGATGAGCGTCAAATAATTCGTGTCGTAACAAAGACTGAAACGCAGGGCATTTTCGTCGCCATCGAAGCTTTCCAGATCCAACCGAAGCACGTTCGTTTCACCACGCGTCACCGACATGTCCTGCGCCCGGAGCACACGATCGGCCCCCTGCCCCGCGCTCGCCAGCGCCAAGGCCAGCGCGAGCATTCCCACACACCGCAGAACATGGAACAGCTTAGTCATTCAGGTTTTTTCCCATTCGCCATCTGAATTGCCGCTACGGACGTATGGCTCGATAGAAACGATTGTTGTTGCCCGGCGATGGAATGATGTATTCCACGCGGCCGGTTGTGTTCGTAAGGTCCGCAATTTTTGTCCAAGTCGTCAGGTTAGTGGAGGATTGAAGCTCCCAAAGTCCCGAGGGACCGCCCGCGAGACGGACCCGGATATCTCCATTCGGGGTCAACCGGATCCATTCAAACACGAAACCACTGACCGGCGCCAACTGCCTCAGGGTGAGGACTTCGTCCGCTACGGCCACGTAACCCGTGCGCGTGGTCGAATCGAAATTCGCGGAGACGGTGTAGGTGAAGCCCGTGGCGCTGGTCGCGACAATTTGTATCCAATCAGTATTAGTGGTGGTCGCTGTCCAAACGCAGGTCGGTCCCGTCGCGACACTTATCTGGCCCGTATTCGAACCAAAGCCGTGCTGACGGTCCGTGTCGGACAGGTTGTAATTGCAAAGATACGCGGACTGATTGATGACGAAATTCTGCTCGCCAATCTTGATCGCGCCGGTGCGCGCCGACAATGTGAGGTTCGACGAAACTGCGTAATTCACCATGCCGGTGCCGGAACCGCTGGCCCCGGGAAGGATGGTGATCCATGTCGTGTTCGTGGTGGTCGCCTGCCAGCTACAAGTCGGCGTGGCCTCCACCAGGATCGAAGCGTTGGTTGCTCGGTAGCCGTGATCTCGGCCGGCGGGCGTCAGATCGAAGGGACAGGTCAAGGAACGCTGCGTGATTGTGAACGTCTCACCGCCCACGTGGAGATGACCGATGCGTTCCACGAAGTTCGGGTTCGCCGCCACGGTGTAACCGATGTTGGCGCTGGCCGAGCCATTGGCGTTGGAAGTAATGGTAATCCACGAATTCGCGCTGGTCGCGTTCCACGAGCAACCATTGATCGTATCCACACTCAAGTAACTCGAAATGTCCGCATAGCCGTGCGTGCGCCCGTTGGGAATGAGATCGAACGAGCAAGTCGCCATGCTCTGCGTGATGGTGAAGGTCTCGCCTTCCACCTCGAGGACACCGATCCGGTCGGCCAGCGAATCGTTGGCGGCCAGGATATAACCGATGTTGGCGGACGCAGTGCCGCTTGCGTTGGAAGAGATCGTGATCCAGCTATTCGTGTTGTCCACGGTCCATGAGCAACCATTCGTCGTAGTGAGACTGAAGAAATGCTCGGTCGCGCCAGCGCCGTGCTTGCGCGTATCCGGAGTGACCTTGAAAGAACACGTGACCGAGCGCTGCGTAATCGTGAAGGTCTCGTCTCCCACGTAAAGAATGCCGATGCGATCAAAGAAATTCGTGTTCGCGGCCACCTTGTAACCCACATTGGCGGAAGCGTTGCCGACCGCGTTGGAAGTGATCGTGATCCACGAATTCGCGTTGGTCACATTCCACGAGCACCCCGTGATCGTGGCCACGTTGAAGAAGTTGGTCTTCGCTTCATTGCCATGTTTGCGCGCCCCCGGAGTGAGATCGAAGGAGCAACTCGCCGCAAGTTGCGTGATCGTGAAGATCTGGTCTTCCACCAGGATTTGTCCGATGCGGTCCGCGAGAGTGGGGTTCGCCGCTATCGTGTAGCCGATGTTGGCGCTGGCTGTGCCACTGGTGTTGGAAGAAATGGTGATCCACGCATTCGGGCTGCTCGCGTCCCACGAGCAACCACTGATCGTGTCCACACTCAAATAGTGCGCGGTCGCGCCATCACCGTGGGTCCGTGTGCGCGGAGTCAGATCGAAGGAACAACCCGCCGCGCGCTGCGTGATAACGAAGGTCTGACCTTGCACGCCCAGCACGGCGATGCGGTCGGCCAGGTTCGTGTTCGCCGCGACGATGTAGCCCACGTCCGCGGTGGCGATGCCGGTCACATTGGAAGTGATCGTGACCCACGTGTTCGTGTTATCCACGAACCACGGGCAGCCATTGGTGGTGATCACTTTGAAATAATTCGTCGACAAACCATTGCCATGTTTGCGCGACGCTGGAGACACCGCGTATTCGCAAGTGATGCCGAGCTGCGTAATCACGGAAGTATGGCCGCCCACGTAGATGATACCGACGCGTTGGGTCGGAGTCAGGGAATTGGCCTCCACATGGTAGTAAATGTTGCTCGTGCCCGCGCCGTTCGTCGCGCCATTCAGAATCGTGATCCACGAGTTCGTGGTCGCTGCGATCCAAGAGCAGCTATTGGTGACGGTTATTGTGACAAAATCTGTCCGCGCGCCGCTGCCGTGCTGGCGCGTCGCCGGCGAAAGATTGTAATCGCAAGTCGCGGGATCCTGGGTGATCCTCACCACTTCATCTTCGACCATGATGTACCCGGTGCGCATGACTCCATTCGGATTGCCATCCACCAGATAACCGTTGGTGAAACTGCCGCTGCCCGCGGCCGGCGGCAGCAAGTGAATCCATGAGTTCGTGGTGGAGGCGTTCCAGGAGCAGCCTCCTGCGATGGTAACAATAAAGGCATTGCTTTGGCTGCCTTTGCCGTGATTGCGCGTCGCCGGTGAAAGGCTCATGGCGCAACCAATCGTGCCCTGCGAAATGGTGACGAGCTGGCCAGCAACCGTAACGCGACCCGTTCGTTGAATGGATCCGGTGTTGGCCTTGACTGTGTAGGTGACATTGCTGTCGCCCATGCCATTGGTGGCGGCAAACGTGATCCAGGTGTTGGTGTTCGTAATGCCCCACGAACAAACCGAGAGCGTATCAATACCGATGAAGTTGGTCTTCGCCGCATAGCCGTGATGGCGATTCGTCGCCGAAAGGCGGTAGTCACACACAGCTCCGACCTGGCGCACCGTGAAATTCTTATCGAGGACGCTGACGGTCCCGGTTCGCGCCACGGAGGACGGATTCGCGAACACGAAAAAGTCCACGCTGCTCGTGTTCGTGCCACTCGTCACCGGGACATTGATCCAGGTGTTCGTATTCGTGACTTCCCAGGGGCAGCCGCCCGGCACATTGACCGTGAACGAATATGTTTCGTGTTCCGCTTCAACCGTCTTGGAAGTCGGCGAAAGAGAAGCGCTGCCGCAAGGCGTCGGTTCTTGAAAGACGATGAAGGGCTCATCCCAAACATAAAAAATGTTGCTGCGCGCCCAGGAATTCGGGTTGGGCGTGATGGTGTAGCCGAACGTCCCGTCGTTGGTCCCGCCCGCTGTGTTGGTCGTAATCGTGATCCAATCATTGGTGTTGCTGATGATCCAGGCGCACTCGAAGGCGGTGCCCGACGACGACGCCACAGAAACGCCACCGGTCGAGTCACCATGACCGTGCATTCGGCTATCGGGTGAGAGCGAGTAATTGCAGGGCGCTGAGTTTTGCGTCAGCACGAATGCATCGTCGCCGAAAACGATGTTGCCGCTGCGCGACACGGGTGTGTTGTTGGACAAGGCAGTATAAAAGACAGTTCCGTTGTTCGTTCCCTCCGTGGCGCCGAGCAGGACAATCCACGGGTTCGTATTCACAGCGCTCCAAGTGCAGCCGATTTTGGATACGCTGATCGCAAACGAACTGTTGTTGGTACCAGGATGGCCGTGGTTGCGTGTCGTGGGAGTGAAGGTGTAATTGCAGGGCACACCCGACTGTCGAATGGTGAACGTCTCGCTGGCGATCGTCACCTCGCCGGTGCGCCCCAACAATTCAGTGTTGGCTGCGATCGCGTAATGAACGGTGCCGGTGCCAAAGAAATTCCCCGTGTTCGTAATCGTGATCCAACTATTGGGATTGATGACGTTCCACGGGCATCCTGTGCCCGTATTGACAAAGAACGAGTTGTTGGTGGCGCCGTGACCGTGATTGCGGAGGACAGGCGACAGGGAATAGTTGCATGCCGCGAAAGTCGCGGGCGCGAGAAACATTCCGGTCGCCAGCAACAGCCAGCATTTCGCGCTGATTAGGTTTCTCATTTCTTGGTTTTGTTTGCTTTGGTTTTAACGCTCCGGCCCCCGGCTACTTCACCGCCCGATAAAATCGCGTGCTGTTCGTCGCTGACGTGTCCACGTACTCCATTTGCCCCGTCGTGTTCGTGAGCTTCGAAAACAGTTGCCACGTTGATAAGTCAGATGATCGCTGGAGGTCCCACACGCCCGCCGGTCCACTCATCCGGAGAGTCACTGTGCCGTTGGCGGCGCGCTCCAGCGGCTTGAATACGAACTCCGTTTCAGTCACGAGCAACCTCACGATCACGGTGAAACTCCGCGAGCCGGTCAAAGGAGGTACGCCGTTGTCCGTCGCGCCCACGATGATGACGTTGGTGCTTGGGGTCTGCGCGGGCGTCGGCGTCCAGGCAAACGCGCCAGCTGGAGTCACGGTCGCGCCCGCCGGTCCAGATACCAAAGAGAACGTGAACGTCTGTGCGGGAATGTCTGCGTCCACCGCGGTCAGGCCAAGGCTCACGGACGTTCCTTCATCAATGCTCAGATTGGCAACCGCATTCACGATCGGCGGCGTATTGTTTTCGTTCACCGTGATTTGGAACGTCTTGCTGTCCGTTTGTTCCGGCACGCCATTGTCCGAAACCCCGACCGTCACGGAGTATATTCCGGGGCCTTGTCCTTCCGCCGGCACCCACGTGAAAACGCCATTGTTCGGATTGATCTGCGCGCCGTCGGGCGCATCGGCGAACGAGTAGGTCAACGCCTGGGCCGGAAGATCCGCGTCCGTCGCCGCGCAAGTGAAGGTGAGCAGCGTACCTTCGTTGATGGTGCGATTGATCGGCTGGGCCAGCACTGGCGCCGATACATTGCCGGCGATGATATTACTAGCGCGCGGCGTGGGCGTGTTCATGAAGTGGAACACGCTCCCGACGTTGCCGTCGCTGTAAAGTCCCTGGCTCACGTTATTGTTCTGCGCGCCAAACGTGACGTTGTGGACCTTCAAGCCATCGGGCGTGTAGAGGCCAATCCGGTCGCCACTTTTGCCGAGCTTGAAGTTCACGTGCAGCGCGTCGCCAATCATGTTCGTCCCCTGCTGATTGTCGTCCGCCCAGCAGAAGAGAAACGAATTCGGCCCAATGACGACGCCGTTCGGGATACGCCACATGGTCTCGTTGCTGAAATCCTGCGTGAGGTAATAGCCCGACAAATCAATCGGCGTGGTCCCGAAGTTATACAGCTCAAACCAGTCATCGTACTTGTTCAAGTTGGCGAGGTTTTGAATCGTTCCGGTGTTGCTCGCCATCCATTCGTTGATCGTGACCGGGACGGGCGACGGATTGTTGCTCACTCCGGGCGTGGGGAAATAAAACGTCTGTTTGGCGAAGTTCTGGCCGTCAGGATACGCGCCGTAGGATTGATTGTCCTGCACGCCGGAGTAATTGATGTAGTCGAGAATCTGGTTCGTGCGCGACAGCACGATCGAGCCGTTGGTCGCATCGAGGCGGAACGACGTGTGCAACACCTGGCCAGTCGAGAAATTCGTGCGTCCGTCCACGAAGACGACGCGGAATTCCTTCGGCCCGATGAGTGAACCAACCGGGAATTTCCACGCGTTCAGATCGTTGTAGCTCTTGGAAAGCGACAGGCCACCAAGCTGAATCGTGTTCGTGCTGCTGTTGAAAATCTCGATCCAAGGCTGGGCGCTGTCCGTGTTGTCGAGCAGCGTGCTCACGTTGTTCGGCTGCACCTCATTGATCCACAGCAGCGGATACGGATTCACTGTGCCGGCGACCGAGTTGGCCGCGCCCGGCGTCGGAGAAACCCGGCCAGTATTGAAAGTTGTTTGGAAGCTGCTGCTGCCGATGCGCGTTTGGAAGACATTGTTGTTCGCGGTGGGCTTGTACCAGAAGCTCAGCGTGTAATTGCTGTTCTCGTTAGGAGCGGGCGAGATGTCCTGATACATGAAAGTCGAGGAGGACGTCGTGCCCGATTTCGTCGGCGCGAGACGCAACGAATTCGTGCCGCTCTTCGCGTAGAGGCCGCTGTTAGCTGAGTTCCCCTGATAGCTATTGCCGAACGTCCAACCGCTCAGCACGTTCGATTCGAAGTCGCCGTTCCTGACGAGGTTCGGACCCACCGCGGGAACCAGACCCTGGACCAGCCGGACATCATCGATAAAAATCTCGCCGGCATTTTGAAGCCACAGGGCCAGGCGATTTCCACCGGGCTGCGCGGTGTAACTGAAAAACTTCCAGTTGGAACCGTCGTCCCAATTGCTGACGCGCGAGGCGTCCTGCGACGCGTCCACGAGTTGCAGCGCCGCGCCACCGTTCGTTGCGACCAGCGGCCACGGCGCCACGATCTCATATTTCACTTTGCTGATGATGGTCTCGGCCGGATTGCTGACGGACGGGAGCCGCATCAGCGAGAGCGTTTCGCCGTCGCGATCGAGGTTGCCGTTGAACTCACCCGCGATCTGGCCGTTCGTTCCATACGCCGCGCGAAAGGCGGCGATGTTTTTCACCACCAGGAGATAGCTGCGCGGACTGATGAAGTCAGCCACGCCGAAATTGAAGTCCACGCCTTGCAGCCTGAAATCGGCAAGATTGAAAGTGGTCGTCGTGGAACGATTGAAAATCTCGATGTAGTCGGCGTTCGTGACCGCCGGCTGGAACATGATCTCGTTGATGACGAGGCTGTCCTCGGCGCGAGAGATCGGGCCGGTGTAGTAAACGGTGATCACCTCGGTCGAGTTGGGCAGCAGGTTTCCATGCGCATCGTAAGCGCGCGCGGTGAAGACATTGGTCACGCCCGTCAGCGGCACATTCACCGACCAATTGGTGATGCTTGTCCAAGTGACCGCGTAGCTGATGCCGTTGATCGTGATCTCGCGAACGGAGATGGACGCGGCGCCTTGCAGGGTGGCGAGCGTGGTCGCGTTGGTGAAATTCAGCCCGTCGTTGCTGGTGAACGCGAAATCCGCGCGCACGTCAGAGATGAGCTGCCGGATGTAATCATGCCGCACCACGATGAAGTTTTTGATCGCATCGGCGGGAATCGACTCGATGCGGTTGGCCACAAACGCTTCGTGGCGGGCATCGATGCTCGGAAACACATTGTTCGGATCGAGCGGGCCGTTCGCCAAATCTTCCAGGGCGTGCCAGTACATCCGGCGTATGGATGGTTCTGACATCATGCGCACGATCGGCGGATCCGAAAAATCAAAGAGCTGCTCGGTCGGCGAACCGGAGAAGCAGAAATCGATGTCCCACATCAGGAACTTCCAGGGGTCATTGACGGGCTTGTAAATGTAGCAGTTCTGGCCGCCCAGGCTGCCGGAGTTCTTGATGTTGCCGTAAAGGTCGCTATTGTTGACCATGCGCTCGAGCGCGAAAACACCCATCCATTCCTTCAGATCGATCGTAGACGCGATGGCTGAAAGATACGCTTCGCCGGTCAGGTTCGTGTTCACCAAGTCCACGAGGCTGAGGAGATTGGTGTAGTTGTGCGGAGAGTCGTTGACGGCGCGCTTCGTAAAGTTTTGCCGGTACTTCGCCAGCTTTTTCACGCCGCCTGTGGTGGTGAAGACCTGCAAGCTCGCCGGGATGCTGGTCGAGTTGTCTGCTATGTCGTTAAACTCGAAATGGTACTGGACCTTGTAGAGATCGCCATCCGCTTCGAAAAATTCCGCCGTGAGATCACTGTCGGGCTGCTGGGTGTCTTCGTAAATGCGCCCGCGATGAACACCATTAAGGTAAACGTTGATCGAACGGCGATAGAGGTAAGGCAGCCCCAATTGCCCGGCCATCCAGTAGGTGATCTGCTCGCTCTGCTCCGTCTGGTCGCGTCCGAAGTTGCCGGGCGTTTGGAGCGTCATCGAATCCGCGCCCATCAGCCGGTCGTCCGTGGGCAGCGTGACGTAATAGTCGCAGTTCGTGCCGAGCGGTGTATCGAGGAGGTCCTGGTGAAACGGGCTGCCGCCGAAACGATTGCCGGCGTTGTAGATGACACGGGAGTTTCCATAGACAAACGTCCCGGGATTCGCTTCGTTGCTCAACTTCTCGAACGTCACCCAATTGTTGTAGCTCTCCTGCGTGATCCAAAATCGGTACGTGTTGTAAGTCGTCGCCGGCTGCGCTTCGCCGAAGCGGACGAGACATTCCTTTGCGGGTGCGGCTTTCGGAAAACGAGTCGTGAGCGCCGAAGAGGCCTGGTCCGTCGCCTGGACGTAGAAAGCCACCAGTGTATTGATCGGCTGGCCCGGAATCGTTCCCGAATAAATTCCATCTCCCGCGACCGCGTCCGCGCCCGTGCCGTTGTCCACCATGGGCGTGGTGGACGAGCCGCCAAACTCAATGCGATACGACAATTGCACCGTGCCGATGTTATCCGGATCGTAGACGCGCGTGGTGACGACGACCGGCTGGCTCGCTTGCGGCAAGATCGGCGCATGAACGACGTCGCTGATCGCGGGGCCAACGTTCGCCGCGAACTTGCTGTTGCGCGCGCCGGGACTGCCCAGATTTTTTGGCACGTTCATCACGCCCGCCACGTCGAGAGGATTGTTGCGCAAGCGCAGCAGAATTTCCGGACGGCCGCGCAACCATTTCACCTTCGCGGCCACCGTCCCCACGAGGCCAGTCGTGTAAGTCGGCGCCCAGGTTGCAAAAACGCGGTTTGGTCCTGGATCGCCGCGGCCCGTGGCGATGAGGTGCAGCGACCGGCTGCCAGCAAAGGCGGTGTTCGTGATGCGGCAGGTCCGATGCGTGCCCTGAAAATTCCAGCTCGTCAGGCCGCTTTCGAAATCGGAATTCGGAACCAGGTTCGCCCCGCCGTTGATCCCGCTGATGGACACATTAACGCTGTCCACGAAGCACTCGCCCACATCAAGCAGGTACATCTGGAATGAATTGTTTTTGCTATCCGAGCCGGGCGCGTGGTCGAGCGTGGCGTTGGTGATGCCAATGGTGGTCCACGCGCTCTTCGAAGTCTCATCGCTGTCCGTCCAATTGGAGAACAGGCGGTTGTCGCTGTGCGTGTCGATCAATTCCAGACTGCTGCCGCCGCCATCGCTCCAATCGCCCCAAAGCCCGCCGCCGCCTTTGCCGTACGTGACTTCATCCTTCACGATGTAGAACCGGTTGGTGGCGAGCGTGCCGTCCAGATTGGTCACGATGTTGTCGTCGGGCATGGAAAGGGCGATGCGCTCCCCGGAATTCGCGAGCGTGCCGGCGAAATCCCCGAAGGAGTTGGTCCCGTTCAGGACATTCGCGGCGTAGTTGCTGCGCAACCGCACGAGGTTTTTCGCGACGATGATATAGGCGTTGGAAATGATCATCGTGTTGGTCGGGAACGTGAAATCGATCCCGTCGCTGAAACGCCAGCCGCCAATGTTCACCGCGCCCGGGCCGCGATTGTAAATCTCCACGAACTCATCGCCGTCGTCCTCCGTGATCGGGTGATACATGATCTCGTTGATGACGATCTGTTCCAAGCGCAACGGGCCATTCGGCAAGCCGGGCGTCCTGGTTGCGAGCCGGGCAAACGTGGGCGCGCCGTTCGGGCTGCGGCCGGTCGAGATGCCATTTTCCTGTCCTTCGAAGGCGATGGAATCCACCACGCGAGTCTGGTTGGAATTCATGAAGTAGATGCCTTCGCCCTCGGAACTCAACGAGAAGCCGAGCATCGTTTCCGTGAAATGCACAAAGCCGGTCGCGCCGATGATCGTCCCATCCGGGATGCGAAACTTGTTCGTCGCCGGCGCGTCACTCAACCAGCAGCCGGACAGATCCACCGGCGCCGTGCCGTGATTGTAGAGTTCGATGTAGTCTTCATCCGGCAAATCCGTGTGCGCGAGAAATTCGTTGATGACGACATTGCGGATCGGTTCGCTGAGAAACCCGTCCACTCGCCCCGGCGAACCGCCGACGCGATCGCTTTGCCCCCACGCGCGAGGATCGCCTTCACCATAAGAAGCGCGCGCCATCACCAGCGAGTGGCCCGCGCCATCGGCGGCCAGCGGCCACGGCGGCTTGCTGTCGTAATTGACGTCCAGGAGGATCGCATCGCCGCGATTGCGCAAACGCAACGTTCCCGACTTGTTGGAAAAACTATTCGTGTAAGGCCCCGTGACATTGCCGATGCCGTAAACGGTCTGCACGTCCGACGGGCTCTTGGCGATGACGACGAAGCCGCCGCCGGGCAGGATCGTTCCCTCTGGAAACGTGTAGCTCACGTCGCCCGAGATGCGATAGCCGCTGATGTCTTCGAAGAACGGATTGGAGTTGTGCAGTTCGATGAACTCGATCTTGCGTCCGTCCGTGCGTGGCGCGGGATGATAATTAATCTCCGTGAATACCAGGCCCGTCCGCCGGCTGGACGGCCCGATCGGCTCCGTGCCGGTCAGCACCGTGCCGATGTTCGTGCTGGTATTGTCGCCGAAGTCGCGGAATTGGGCGGTCACGTTTTGCCCCGGAGCGCGGCTGGAGAGAGCGAATCCCAGATAAAGCGAAGCAGACAGCGTAAGGTGCGCCGTGCCCAGCTTGGTCCACGTTTCTCCGTCAACGCTCGCGTAACCAGTGAAAATCGATCCATTCTGCTTCTGCAACCGGAGCCACGTATAGGGATAGTTGACCGGGAAGGCGCCCGTGGACTGTGGCACCGCGTTGGCCGTGGCGCGGGATTGAAAGAATGCCCCTGCGATGCTTGGCGTGGCGCAGACGGCGGCGTAACGGTTCGTCGCCGTCAAATCTTCGCGCACCAT
>DATHKK010000145.1:0-4568 GCA_035489355.1 Candidatus Limnocylindria bacterium | reverse complement strand
CATGTCAGTGGAATACGGATAGCGGCGGATGCCGTAATAATAGTTTTGGAGCAACCCGCCGAACTGGTACGTCGCGTAACCGGCCATCGCGGTGGGCGCGTTCACGTCGTCAGCCGGTTCGCTCAGCAGCGCGAGCGCGTAGAAATCCGACCAACCTTCACCCATGCCTTCGGTTTGAAGTTCGGAAATGCCGATGCCGCCGCCAACGCGTCGATTGCTCAAGCCATGCGTGTATTCGTGCAGAACAATCTCCGCGTCGTACGTGCCGTCGCGATCGGGAGTCGCGCCGTTGAAGAGATACATCTGCATGCGCGGCGCGAGACCATCGTTCAGCGTGGACATGTTGGCGTTGTTGAAACCGCCGCCGTCCTGCGCGTCCGCTTGCACGGGATCATTGCCCAGTCCGCCGCGGCCGAAATTGTTCACTTGGAAGTTCCCCGCCGCTTCGGTGAATCCGAGTTCGTACAGTTTATCGTGCATGAAGTTGCACCAGTAGAACAACTGCACCACGGCAGCATCGCCGAAGAGGGTGGGGGACTGCGTGAGATCGAGTGGAAAATCGAACACATGGTGCGGTGAGCCTTGCGGGCGCGGCAAATCAGGATTGTCATCGTCATCGCGGTCGAGGTGCGCGTCCGCGTTGTTGCCGCGCGTTTCGTTGACGGAAGCGTCGATCCAACTGGCTGGCGACGCATTGGTGTTCAGCGCGGCGAGCGTGACGGCGGTGCGCGAGACGAGCGCGGGTTGGCCGTTGCTCGGTGTGGACCATCCCGGCGAGAAAGGCGATGGGCTGTCACTCGTAAAAACCTGGAAAGTGGAGTTGGTGAGGTAAGCGGTGAGGCAGCGGCGAAAAATGACTTCGCCGGTGTTGGCATCCACGAGGACGCGAAACAGTTCACCGCGCGAACGGATTTTCAAAACGACACTCCAGCAGAGTCGCAGATCATCTTTGCCGAACGGGAGCCAGACAAGTTCAGCCGTTGTTTCGCCCGCGAGATCGCGCACGGCCAGGCGATGCTTCTTTTCACCGGTCAATTGCTGCTCGATCACCGCGATATCCAACGGCGCTAATCGCACCTCAAGCGTTTCCGCGGCGCGTTGCACGGCTTGCGCGGCGGTGAGTTTGGAAATGCGCTTCGCGGCGAGTATCTGCGGCGCGCGCGCCACATCGGAAGCGAAGTGGCTGGAGACGCTCACCAGTTCGCCCTTGTCCGTCGTGTGCGAAATCAGCACGCCTTCGAACACCGGGATTTGATCCACGCGCTGTTCCCACACGAAGGTGCGCAAGCGATTGTGCTTCGTGATGAAATTGCGTTTCACCGTCGCTGCGTCGATGGCCTCGGGCCCGTGGCCGAACAATGCGCGGTGCTGTCGCACGAACGCTTTGGTGACGCGATGCGGGTCGCTTTTCGCGATGCTGTTCAACGCCGCGTCAGTCACGGCACGGCCGTGTCCGTCGGGGCCGGAGAGGAAACCGCGACGCGCCCGCACGTGCGCGGCGCTGCGTGTGATGGGATCGAATTGAACGCCGGCATCGGGCACCAACGCTTGCACTTCCGCGACGACCTTTTGTTCTTCAGCCGTCGCACGAGCCTGGCGCGGGCGAATGTCAAAATTTGGAAACGGCGTGGCGGGCGGAGGCCGAAAAGCGACTGTCATGAGCGCAAGACTCATCAGCGCAACCAGGCGAAGCATCCGTTTTGCAAACATGATTGGGTTCCGTCCCAGCACAACGCTCGCCGACAGGCCACCGTGGTTGCTCGGCTTTGGCAATTCGCGGCGAAGATAGGACAGGCGGGAAAAATTCCAAACACCAAACAACAACTAAAGACCAAACCGCGTTCAGGTGTTTAGAGTTTGATGTTTGCAAGAAGAAGCATGTCTCTTTGGTGCGTCTGTCCTACACGGAACCTGCCCGAATTGACTTTCCCGCCTTCATTGCGCAATGTGCTCGCATCGCATTTTCACCCACGAAAGATTTGTGCCCGTGTTGCCCGGATTAATGGCCAGACAATTCTGTTTCGCGCTCGTTGCCGCGCTGCTGTGGCCGTGCCTTGCTTTGCACGCCGATGAACGGGCCGCTCACTCTTCGTTCACCAATTTCGACAAGCGCGTTTTCTCGAAGGCGCGGAAAGCCGCCCGTCCCGAGCAGCAGGCCGCCCAGGCTGTGCTCAAGGAACGCGCGCCGAATGCCTCGGCGGATTTCGATCCGTTGCTCGGCTCGCCGAAGTGGGTCCACGCGCAAGGCGGTTTTCTGACGGAGGCCGAGGGCGAAGGACGCGCCGTCACGCGCAATGGAACAAAGAATTTCGGCAAGGACCCCGATAAGGCAGTGAAGGCTTTTCTGCACGAGCATCGGGAAATGTTTCGGCATGGGCCGGAGATTCTCGATGGCGCCAGGAAGAAGCGCGATCACACCAATCAGTTCGGCGCCCGCACGGTCGCGTGGGAGCAAGAGGTGGATGGCATCCCGGTTTTCGATTCTGTTTTCGTGGCGAATACGACGGCGCGTGGCGAACTGGTCAGCGTTTCGAGTTTGTTTGTGCCAGCGCCGGAAGTCGCGGCGGAGCGCGGCACACCGCAGCGCGCCTTGAAAGTGCGCGCGCCGTCCTGGAATGCGGAGCGGGCGTTGCGCGCGGCGGCGGCGAACTTGGGCGAAGAAGTTTCCGAGGTCACGGCGATCGAGGGCAAACCAGCGCCCCGCACGCTCAAACAAGATTTCATGGTCAAGCCGCTGCCCGGCGAAGCGAGCGCGAGCCTGGTGTGGCTGCCGCTGGATGGCGAGACGTTGAGGCTCTGCTGGGATGTCGAGTTGACCCGGCGCGAGTTCAGCGAACGCTTTCGATTGCTGGTCGATGCGGAAACCGGCGAGATGCTGGTGCGCCGCAAGCTCACCGTGGATGTGAGCGAAGTGCTTTATCGCGTCTTCACCAGCGACAGTCCTTCGCCGTTGTCGCCGGGGCATCCTTCGCCCACGAACATTCAGCCGCCGCTGGTCCCGCGGCATTTACTGGCCATCAGCAATGTGAACGCCACGGCCTCGCCGCTGGGTTGGCTGAGCGACGCAATTTTCGAAACGCGCGGCAACAACGTGGATGCGCGATTGGATCGAGATGGCGATGACCGGGCCGATCTTCCGCGCGTGCTGGCGACGAACACGGTGAACGGCACGCGCATTTTCGATTTCCCGATCGACTTCACGCAAGGTCCCGCGACGTATTCCACGGCGGCGACGGTGCAGCTTTTCTATTGGGCCAACTGGATGCACGACAAGCTCTACGATCTGGGCTTCACGGAGAGCGCGGGGAATTTTCAAAAGGACAATTTTGGCCGGGGCGGCGCGGACAATGACGCCATGCTGGCCGACGCCCAGGATGGTTCGGGTGTGAACAATGCGAACTTCACGCCGGGGCGGGATGGTTCGCCCGGGCGCATCCAGATGTTCACATTCACCGGCTCCACGCCAGGAAGAGACGGTGATTTCGATGCGGAAGTCGTTCTTCATGAGTATGCGCATGGGCTGACGGATCGCATGGTGGGCGGCGGGGTGGGCCTGGATTTTTTCGGCCGTCTGCAATGCGGTGGTCTGGGCGAAGGATGGTCGGACTTTTACGCGCTCTCCTTGCTCAGTGAGTTCGGTGACGACATCGGCGCGAACTACGCGATGAGCGGCTACGTCACGTATCAGTTCAGCGGCCTGGTGCAGAATTATTATTACGGGATTCGCCGTTACCCGTACACGACCAACATGAACGCTGATCCGCTGACGTTCAAAGACATCGATGCGAGCACCGCCTCGGCGCACCCCGGCATTCCGCGCAGTCCAATCATCACGAGCACGGGCAACGAGGTGCATCGCCAGGGCGAAATCTGGTGCAGCATGCTGTGGGACATGCGGGCTTTTCTGTTGAACAAATATGCGCCGACGAATGCCGTGCAGTTTGACGAAGCGAACACGCGGATTCTCCGCTACGTGACCGAAGGCTTGAGCCAGTCGCCCCCGAACCCGAATTTTGCGCAAGCGCGCGACGGCATTCTGAAAGCCATCATGCTGACCGGCGGCGGCAGCGATACGAATGAGGCGTGGCGGGCGTTTGCGCGGCGCGGCTTGGGCCAGAGCGCCGTATGTCCGGACAGTTCCGTGACGTTCGGCGTGGTGGAAGGCTACGATGCGCCGAAAGGCCCGGACTTCGACGTGCAGCCGAACCAGGTGTTTTTGTTCTCCGGGGTGTTGGGAGGACCGTTTGAGAACATCGCCGTCACCAACACATTGGTGAATTCCACGACCGGCAATCTTGCCTGGGCGGCTAGCGTCAGTTTCCCGAGCGCCACGACTCCATGGCTGCGTTTGCTCGAGACCAATGGAGTCCTGGCTCTAAACGCGGCGCACACGAATATCGCGGTGGTCACCACCGCAGCCAATTCGTTGCCCGCCGCGAATTATCAGGCGACCATTTTCTTCACGAACGTCACCTCGCCCACGCAAGTGGTGTCGCGCCTCGTGGTGTTGTCCGTGTTTTCGCCGCAGAACGATCCGCTCGTCATTACTCCGCCCACGACTTATCTGG
>DATHKK010000144.1:0-3292 GCA_035489355.1 Candidatus Limnocylindria bacterium | reverse complement strand
AATTCTCGCGTGGCCGTCGAAGGCACCGTGCGCATTGGCACGACCAATCTTCAGTGGTTTCGCGCGGTGAGAGAGCCGCATTGATTCCCGAGTTTTTGCAAACGGCCTGACGCGTTGCGCCGGAAACTTCTCAGTTCCGCTTTTCTTCATTGCTGCTACCACGCGCGCAGATAGTTTCGGGCGATGCTTCGTCCGGTTGGCAAATCTCGATTTCGTTATGAGCGCGAACTGCTCGCGCGCGGGTGCCGTTTGATCGCCGGCGTAGATGAAGCGGGGCGCGGCCCGCTCGCTGGTCCCGTCGTGGCCGCCGCCGTTATTTTTCCGGCGGACTGGATCGCGAACGGCCTTCCTCGCTCTCTCTGGGGCTTGAACGATTCCAAACAACTCACGCCGGAAGAGCGCAGCGTTTACTTCGCGAAGCTGACCGGTTTTGCGGAGGTGAAATACGCGATCGCGTCGAGTGACAACACGTTGATCGACGAGATCAACATTCTTCAGGCATCGTTCCGCGCCATGAATGATGCGCTGGCCCAGCTTAATCCGGCGTCGTTGCACGTGCTCGTCGATGGCAATCAACGCTCCAGCGTCCATTGGGAACAAACGCCGATCATCGATGGCGACGCGAAAAGCTATTCCATTGCGGCGGCCAGCGTGCTCGCGAAGGTCACGCGCGACCGGATGATGATTGAATTCGATCGGCAGTGGCCGATGTACGCTTTCGCCGAGCATAAAGGTTACGGCACGGAAAAACATTTAACCGCGCTGGCTCATCATGGCCCGTGTCCTTTGCACCGCCGCAGCTTCGCGCCCATTCGTCCGGACGCGCCACTGATCGCTGAATTGTTCGATGAAGTTGTAGAGCAGGAAGCGTTGGTCTCGTTGATTCCGTCGCCAGCACTGTCGCCGACCGCCGTGCCGTCGTAAGGATTACCGCGCGCTGGACGCGGCAACTTTCGCGCGAGCTTTGCGCGGTTTTACCCGAGGGGCATCGCCCCAGAGCGCTTCGAGATCATATTTCTCCCGCACGTCCGCTTTCATGACGTGGACGATCACGTCGAAGTAATCCATGACGATCCACGCTGTTTTTAGCGTGCCATCGACAGCCCGCGGACGCAGCTCTTCCTCGTCCCGGAGCTTGTTCATGATCTCGTCGGAAATGGCGCGCAAATGCGGCGCGCTCGTCCCGGAGCAAATCACAAAGTAATCCGCCACGGACGAAAGCTCGCGCACGTCGAGCACGACCATATTTTCCGCTTTTTTGTTGTCGGCATATTTCTGGCAAAGCAGCGCGAGTTTTTTTGAATCCATCAGCGCGAAGCTGCCACGAGGCGGGAGGAGAGTCGAGGGTTGAGAGTTAATTCGGTATCAGCATTGCACCTTCCAGCAACACAGGGCGCTCACATTACAAATGCCACATCGATCATTTCGAGCGCGCGGCGGCGGGCATCGTATTGTCGAGCGCCCTGCCGGAGTAGTTCTTCGGATCATCGGAACATTGCCTCTGGGTCCAAGCGCGGCGGCTGCGGATCGAAACTTGGATCAACGGGAAAATCCAATTCAGGCGGCTTGGATTTGAACGGGGCGACAGCCGTTTCAGTCTCGGCGGCACGCGCGGCTGATTTTTTCATGGAGTTCGCTGGTTCCATACTGCTCGAATATTTCCTTATTTCCACGGAAGCAAGATCCAACCGGTTCACTTGGATCAAACAGACCACATCCTGAAAATCTTTCACGAAACGTCCCGCGTGGGTGTGCTTGAGTGCGTGAAATTTCAACGCGATGAGATGTTGCAACTTCGGCACTTTGCACCTGGCCTCGCCAATCGAAACCCAAACCGCTTCCGGCATCATCTTGCTCCATGTCGCTTCGTTCACGAACATCAGATCCACGGGCCAGACGAAATTCGGTGGAGCGGTGAACTGCAAGAACGTGGGCTTCTCTTCGTAAACCGTGTAGCCAAATCCTTCGAACAAACTCAGCCACACATCCCGGTCAGATCGACGTCCGCTGTGTCTCGCGAGTAACCGTACTGATTGACCGCATGCGCGCCGATGAGAAGGACATCAAGACCGCACGGACCACATTCGCGCTCAAGCCATTAAAACAGGGGGCATGACGCCTCCGCCGTTCCTCAAAGTGGCCGATGATGAATCTGCGCGTGGGCCGCGGCGATGAATGCTTTGAACAATGGATGCGGCTGGTGGGGCTTGCTCTGAAACTCCGGGTGAAATTGCGACGCCAGGAAAAATGGGTGCGACGGCATCTCGATCACTTCCACGAGTTTGCCGTCGGGCGTGGTGCCGCTGAGAACGAAGCCCGCTTTCTCGAACTGCTCGCGATACTTGTTGTTGAATTCGTAGCGGTGCCGATGCCGTTCGTGAACGACGAAAGCGCCGTAGATTTTCGCGGCCTGGGAATCCGGCCGAAGCTGGCACGCTTGCAGGCCAAGCCGCATCGTTCCGCCTTTCTTGGTCACGATCTTCTGCTCCTCTTGCAGCGCGATCACCGGGTCGGGCGACTTGGGATCGAACTCCGTCGAGTGCGCTTTCGTCAGGCCCAGCACGTTGCGCGCAAACTCGATGGTCGCGATTTGCATACCGAGGCACAGGCCGAGATAAGGCACCTTGTGCTCGCGCGCGTACTTGGCCGCGATAATTTTCCCCTCGATGCCGCGCTCACCAAAACCGCCCGGCACGAGAATTCCGCCAAGACCTTTCAGCACGGCGTCCGGCCCTTGGCGCTCGATGTCTTCGGCGTCGAGCTTCACTGTTTCCACACCGCAGTCGTTGGCAATGCCCCCGTGAATGATCGCCTCGTAAACCGACTTATACGCGTCCTGCAGCTCGATGTACTTGCCGACCACGCCGATGCGCACACGATGTGCCGGTGCGATGAGTTTGCGAATGATCTCCTGCCAATGCGTCATGTTCGCCGTCGGCGTGTCGAGCCGAAGCAAGCGGCAAACGAGATCGTCGAGCCGTTCGCGCTGAAGCATCAGCGGCACTTCGTAAATAGAGTGATCGACATCCTTCTCTTCGATGACCGCTTCGTAGGGCACGTTGCAGAACATCGACATCTTTTGGCGCAGTTCCTTGTCGAGCGGCTTCTCGCAACGGCAGATCAAAATATGCGGCGTGATACCGATTTCGCGTAGCTTGGCGACCGACTGCTGCGTCGGCTTGGTTTTCAACTCGCCCGCCGCCTTGATGAACGGCACGTAAGTGACGTGCATGAAAATCGCGTTGGTCGGCCCCACATCGAGCGCGAACTCGCGGATGGCTTCGAGAAATGG
>DATHKK010000143.1:0-2578 GCA_035489355.1 Candidatus Limnocylindria bacterium | reverse complement strand
GTCGCCGAAAATGACGAGCGCCTCCTGTTCCGCGTGGGCGCGAAACAGTCGATTGACGCCGGCCTGCATGTTCGGCAGCAGGAATGGATCGGCGAGGTTCTTCAGTCGCGGTTCGAGGAAGCGCGAGATAGGTTCGGGTTCGCTGAAGCCGCGATTGAGCAGGCATTGCGCGAGCAGCGGGGAAATTTGAAGACGCTGCGCGAGAAATTCCGCGAGCGCCGGCTGGGAAGGCGCGATAGTCCAGCGATATTTCATTCCTTCTTGCGCTTGCTGAGCAGCACAGACAGCAGAACGGAAAACAGAATGATTCCCGCCACGATGCCGAGTGACAGGCGAGTCGGCACATGCACCCACTTCTCCGCGAGCATTTTCGCCCCGATGAAGACGAGCACAAGCGCGAGGCCGTATTTCAAGAAGCGGAAGTAGTCGATGGCGTTGGCCAGAACGAAGTAGAGCGAGCGCAGTCCGAGAATGGCAAAGACGTTGGACGTGAAGACGATGAATGGCTTCTGCGTGACACCAAAAATGGCCGGGATGGAGTCGAGCGCGAACACGAGATCAGTTGTCTCCACCATGAGCAGCACAACCGCCAGCGGGGTGAGGGCGCGCCGGCCATTGAGTTGGGTGAAGAATTTCTGGCCTTCGAACTTGGGGCTAAGAGGAAAGAATTTTCGCACGAGCTTCAAGACCAGGTTGTTTTCTGGCTCGACACCGCCATCGCCCGCAAAAAACATTTTGATGCCCGTGAACAGGAGGAAGGCGCCGAAGATGTAGAGCACCCAATGAAAACGCATCACGAGTGCGGCGCCAACGGCGATCAAAACGCCGCGCATGATCAGCGCACCCATGATGCCCCAGAACAGAACGCGGTGTTGATGTTCGGTAGGCACCTTGAAATAAGCGAAGAGGAGCGCGATGACGAAGACATTGTCCATCGACAGGGACAACTCGAGCAGATAACCCGTCACGAACATCTCGGCGTCTTCGCGGCTTTTCCAATAGCCAAGCGCAACAGCAAAAAGCATCGCCACGGTGAACCAGACCGCGGTCCAGGCAAACGCTTCCTTGAACTTCACCACGTGGGCGCTGCGGTGAAACACACCGAGGTCCAACGCGAGGAAGATCAGAATACAGACGACGAACCCGGCCCAGTGCCAGGGAGTGATCACAATTTCGGCAAGCATCGCGGCAAAAATTCTGGGGTGTCTGTGGAAAAAGCAAGAACGGGTTCAGAACGGGTGCTCAAAAAACTCGCGGGTAGGGATGGCGCGCTGCGCCGTCCGCGCCGCGTACCAGCGGCGCAATGCTGAAGTGTGTATGCCGCGAGTTTCGTGCTTGTTCCGCCCGCTCTGCGCGGTCGGGGAACGCCGCAGCGCGGCGTCCCTACCGTCCCAGGAAGCATCACGCTTTGATCCCGAAGTTGATGCTCATGGCGCCGCCGAAAAGATTGACGATGCGCACTTCGCGGCAGCCGAGTTGGCGCATGGCTTCGGCAACGCCACGCTGCGCGGGATAATGTTTCAGCGATTCGAGAATGTAGGCATGCGTGGACGCGTCACCGCAGAAAATCCTTCCGAACAACGGCACGAGCGAGCGCAGATATGTGAAATACAGTGAACGCCAGACCGCGTTGTCGGGTTTGCCGAAATCCAGCACGAGCAAACGTCCGCCGGGTTTGGAGACGCGGTGCATTTCGCGCAGGCCGGTTTCCCAACTGCTCAGGTTACGCAGGCCATAACCCACGGTGACGACATCGAAAAGGCCGTCAGCGAATGGAAGCCCCTGCGCATCGCCGCGTTGAAACTCAGGACGGTGCTGCGCGCCGGCGGTCGCGCGGGCCTTTGCGACATGGAGCATTGCAGCGCTGAAATCCAGTGCGGTGACTTGCGCTCCGGCGCTGGCCAGCGCAAAAGCGATGTCGCCGGTACCACAACACACGTCGAGCGCGCACTCGTCTGATTTCACCTGCGCCATGTGCACCAAGCGGCGCTTCCATGCCCGATGCATTCCGAAACTTTGCAGATCGTTAATGACGTCGTAGCGCGGAGCGATTCGGGCAAACAGATCGTTCACCTTTTCGCCGCGCTGTTCGCCTTCGACGTAGAATCGGTTAGCCATCGCAGAAATCAGCCGCGGCTCCCGGCGGTACATTGCTTCACGAGTCGCGCACCGTGGCCTGCAAGGCGCGCTTGAACTGCTCCAAGATTTTGTCGTGCGTGGCATTCACTTCGGCATCGGTCAGCGTCCTGTCTGCACTGCGATAGGTGAATGCGTAGGCCATGCTCTTCGCCCCGGCCGGAATGTTCTTCCCGCGAAACACGTCGAACAATTCGATGGCTTCGAGGTTCACCGGCTTCGCCTGCCGCACTGCGCCCAGCACCGCGTCGTGTGTTGTCGCCTCGGGAACAATGATGGCCGCATCGCGGCGAATGTTCGGGAACTGTGGCAAAGACTTGAACGACTTGGACGAGTTCCAGCGCGCGAGGAGCTGATCCAGACTCAATTCCGCGACGAACACCGCATCGCGCAGGTCGTGGCGCTTGGCGAGTAGCGGCGAAACCTGGCCCATCTCGCCGAG
>DATHKK010000142.1:0-3994 GCA_035489355.1 Candidatus Limnocylindria bacterium | reverse complement strand
GGCGCGCGCGGAGCGACGCGCCCTACCACTCATTTCAGGTTCAGAAGTTTCCGGCGCTAATGTCTTGCTGCGGGCCGCGGTGGCGATGCGTTCTTTGAAGGACTTTTTTTTTGAGTCCGTGGCCCGATCGGACTGCCACGTTCGCATTTGTTGCCCCGCAATCTGCGCCATGGTCCGCTTGCTCACGACCGATTCATCGTCCTTCTTCGCGGAAATCGGCGCGACATCTTCGCCGCTCTTGATCAAGAGCCATTCATCTTTGCCGCTCGCTTCGCTTCGCGCGCGCATTCGCACCAGCGTCCATTCGCCTTTCAGCTTTTTGCCGTGGAGAACGAATTTCAGCTTGCCGTCGCGCATGGCCTGCAGCGAATCATCTTCAACCGACTCCCACGTGCCCGTGTCCCAGACCATCACGCTGCCCGCGCCGTAATTGCCTTCGGGTATGATGCCCTCGAAATCACCATAATCGATCGGGTGATCCTCCACGTGCATGGCGAGCCGTTTGTCGGCTTTCTTCGTCGGGATGCCTTTGGGTACTGCCCATGATTTCAACACGCCCTCGAGTTCCAGACGGAAGTCGTAGTGCAGCCGCGTGGCGTCGTGCTTCTGAATCACGAACATCAGCGCGCGTTTCTTGCGCGCGACGACTTTTCCTTTCGGCTCCGGTGTAGCGCGGAAGTTCCGTTTCTGTTTGTAGCGTTGCAGTCCCATACCAAGTCCTATCCGTTCACAATTTCCCCTCCGTTCGGATGCAGCACCTGGCCCGTGATGTAAGAGGAATCGTTGGACGCAAGGAACACGTAGCACGGCGCGACCTCGCTCGGTTCGCCGGCACGTCCCATCGGCACGTCCGAGCCGAACGTCGCTACTTTCGCGCCCGGAAAAGTGGAAGGAATCAGCGGCGTCCAGATCGGCCCCGGCGCGACGCCATTGACGCGAATGCCTTTCTCGATCAGCGCGTGCGACAGCGAACGCGTGAACGCCACGATGGCGCCTTTCGTGGCTGCATAATCGAGTAACTCCGGGCTGCCGCGATACGCCGTCACCGACGTGGTGTTAATGATCGTGCTGCCTTTCTTCAAGTGGGGCAGGGCGGCTTGCGTGAGAAAGAAAAATGAAAACACGTTGGTGCGGAAGGTTCGCTCCAGTTGCTTTGGCGAAATCTTGCGAATGTCTTTCTGCGGATGCTGCTCCGCGGCGTTGTTCACCAGAACGTCGAGACGCCCAAATGCCTTCATCGCATGTTGAACTATTTTCCCGGTGTGTTTTGGATCGCCGATGTCGCCGGGCACGATCTCGCAGCGTGCGCTTTCCGCTTCCACGAGTTGTTTCGTTTCTTTGGCATCACGATGCTCATCGAGGTAGGCAATCAAAACGTCCGCGCCTTCTTTTGCGAAGGCGATGGCCACGGCCCGGCCGATACCTGAATCGCCGCCGGTGATGATGGCCACTTTGCCTTCCAGTTTTCCGGAACCGCGATGCTCGGGCGCCTCAGCTTGCGGACGAGGCCGCATTTTGTGTTCGCGGCCTGGCTGTCGGCGCTGCTCCTGGGCCGGGCGTAATGGCTTCTTCTTTCCCCGCTTCTGCATCGAACCTCCTTCGTGTGAACGAACCTGTCCGCTGAATCATAGCGCAGAAAAGGCGTTTCGCTACGCGTGCGAGGAAAACTGGCGAAGCGGTTGGGCTACTGCGTCAACAGATCGAGGAAGGCCATCGCCTGGTTGGTCAGCTCCCAATTGTTGCCGCGCCGCATGACGAGCTTGCGACACGGGTTCTTCGCCTGCTCCGCCGCGTTCACGGAGAGCAATTTGAATTTCTGCGTCCACTTGAATTCGTTCGCCGCGCGCGGCGTGAGTTGAATCGGCACGCCGTTGAAATCAAACGCAATCTCCCACGCGACCGTGCCTTCCTTTTGCGCGAGAGGATTGGGACGAATCAATTCGGGATAACGCTTCACGAACGAAAAATTCGGATCGCGCACCAGCACGCGGCACAGTTCGGGCCGGCTCTGGATGAATTTCAAGAGGTTGAACTTCGCGCCTTTAGTTTGCTGTTCAAGGAATACGATGCGCGGATCGATTCCCACCATGTTCATCCCGTTCCACATGCTGTGGTCGTCTTTGTCCTTCGGATGTTCCTTTTTGAACCACGCCGAAAAATTGTCGCTCAGACGCAGATTGATTTCGAAATGAACGTGCGCGCGTTCCTGCGAGATGCGCTCGCGGGTGTTGCTGGTGCGGCCCATCGTGGCAATGACCTCGCCGGCCTTCACGGATTTGCCCGCCGCCAGTCCGCTCGCGAAGTCGCTCAGATGCGCGTAGAGAGTAAAAATGTCCAGGCCATCGATCGTGTGGCGCACCACAACATACTTGCCGTAGTTCGAAGTGCCCACGCGTTTGTTGATGTAAGCGATCGCGCCGTCCGCCGCCGCCAGGATTGGATCGAGCGGTTCGCCGCGTTTGTCCCGCTTGATGGCGCGAATGTCGAGGCCCTCGTGCATCTGATAACCTTCGCTGCGCACGCAGCCGAACATCCCGCTCTGCCAGGATTTGCCCGCCGTGCCGACGAAGAATTTTTCCTCACCACCCTTCTCGAAGAGCGCGCGGTTGGCCGTGGGAAGGTGAAAGGGCTGGGCGAATGCGAAGGCCGGGAGCAAAATTCCAAAGCCCAAAATCCAAAGCCCACACAAATTCAAAATTCCGAAACCCGGGCGAACGTTGCCTGTGCGATCGGACCGCCCGAGCTTTGGAGCTTGGAGCTTGTTTGGGATTTGGAATTCGGAATTTGAAATTTCTGATCGGGCCATCGCCTTCATCCGTTCAGTTCCAACGTGGATCATTTTTCCCACGGTCCAGGAAACGGCCAGTTCTCGCGCCGCTCCGCTTTGTGGACCGTGTTGTTTAGGCCGCGCACAAATCGTTCCGCCTCCTCGCGCGTGCAATCAGACGTGAACCTCAGTGTTCCGGATTGGTTCCGGCTGGTGATGAGCGGCGCCGCCAGCCAACGCGCCTGGCCGAAATCGCTGAAGATGGCCAGCCGTTTGCCCCGACTGACGACGGTGGTTCGCTCGAGAATCCAGGTTCCCTGGCGATCGAATTTTATTTCCACTCCGAATCCGCCGGGTTGTTCCACGACCAGAGCGGCGAGGACATTGTTCTCCATCAGCACCGGCTCACGATCGATGTTGAGCAGGATGGGCGCGGAGCGAATGATTGAAATGGCCGAGGAATGATCCGATTGCTGGTCTGACTCGACGTGGATGCGTAAGGTGCTGAACTCCTTTTTGCGCTTTCGCTCTTCGCTTGTGGCGCAACCGCTGGCAAGGGCGAGCGCCAGCAGTACGAGAAAGCCATTGAACACGCGCGAACGACTCTTCATAGTTTCGGCCAAGCAAACGGATCAACGAATCAAAGTAAAGTAACTATGGGCAAGCAGTACAACAAAGTGGAAAAACGGAAACGGCGCGCGGCTTACAACAAACGCAAACAGACCGCGGTCAAGACCAAGACCAAGACCAAAAAGGCAAAAAAGGCCTGACGACATTTTGGATTTCACGACGGGCGGGCTCGAATTGAGTCCGCCTGTTTTTTTGCGCGGAGAGCAGGCGTTACCAGAGAAATGACTTTTGCTCCGCGACCACGTTGGTGCCCTGGAGCAAAGTCGCGCGCCACGAAATCATTTCGCCGAAGCTCGCGTATTTTTCTCCCGCCAGCGTCAGGGAAGTCCACTTGCTCATGACGCCCGGTTTCACGGGTTGATCGAGCGTGATGAACTGCGGTCCCTGGCCGTGCGTGCCCCTGGCTTCGACGCGGAGAATGAGTTCCGGGTAATAGCTTGCCTTCCATTGCACATCGAAACGGAGGGCCGAACGCTGGGCCGGGTTCTCCCGAAGCTGTTTCTGATACGCATCGCGATCGAACAAACTGGGACTGATCGAAGCGCGCCCCTTCGTATCGAGAAAGTGCGGCAGGACCTTCACGATTCGATCGGATTG
>DATHKK010000141.1:0-3858 GCA_035489355.1 Candidatus Limnocylindria bacterium | reverse complement strand
CTGTTCACGGACAAATCGACCGACGCATCGATCGGGATGAACGTCTTGGTGTTCTCATCGCGATGCTCCTGTTTGTCCGAGACGAGAAAACTTTTCATCCGCGCGACGAACCCGCCGAGACCGCGCCGCGTCTTCACGTGGGCAATTTTATTGGCGATGAAAATGTTGACCTTGCCCGAGACGATGTAGAACGCCGTCGAGCCGAACGCGCCTTCATCGCAAACGATGTCGCCGCGCTTGAAACGGCGGAGCACGGCAGCGCCTTCGGCCCACTTGAGTTGCGGAGCGGGGATTTCTTTCAGCCACGGCAAGTACTCGAGCAGTTTTTCGGTGCTGAGCTTTTCGCCCACGTCGAGCTTGTCGGTACTGGGTTGCATTGAAGCAGCGGATTGAATAACACAGCGCCCGTGCCGGGCAAAGCGTTTACTCCAATGCAGCGGACGGGGCCAAGCTCCCAGCTCCAAGAGCCAAGTTCCAGAGAGATTCCAAACACCAACTTCGAAATGACCAACGTGCTGCGCATGGCCCCACTGTTTTGGTGTTTGAGATTTGGAGCTTATCTGATGCTTGGATCTTGGATCTTGGATCTTGGATTAACGTCGCTGTTCGCCGCCGACATCCTACCAAAATTCCTCGGCTCCCAAGGCTGCGCCTCCGCCATGTGCCACGGCGGGGCGGATGAAAAGCGCAACCAGTTCGCCATCTGGTCGAAGAAAGATTTCCACACGCGCGCGCCGGCGACGTTGTCGATGCAGCGTTCGGCGCGGATTGCGGACACGTTGAAAATCTCCGATGCGTCGAGCGATACGCGCTGCACCGTTTGCCACAATCCTTTCCAAAGTGTTCCCGCTGAACGCAAAGGTCCGCTGGTCGGAAAACTCGAAGGCGTGTCCTGCGAGAGTTGCCACAATGCGGCGGAGAACTGGCTGCTGACCCACACGCGCACGGACCTGACGTATCCGCAGAAAGTTGACGCCGGTCTCCGCGATTTGAAGAATCTCTACGTGCGGGCGAACACCTGCGTGGCCTGCCATCAGAATCTTGCTCCGGAACTGCGCGCGGCGGGCCATCCCGAGTTGACGTTCGAGTTGGATGGGCAGTGCGCCGCCATGCCGCGACACTGGCGCGAAACCAATTCCATTCGCGGATCACAGAGTTGGTTTGTCGGTCAAGCGGTGGCGTTACGGGAAAGTGCCGCGCAAAGATCCGCCGCCAAGGCCAGCGATGAAGTGCAGCGGCGTGAGGCCGCATTGTCTTGGCTTCTCGGAATCGCCGCCGAGCCGAAGGCCGCGGACGATCTGGCGCGCGACACGGCCGGACAGAATTGGACGGAAGCAGAAGCGCGTTCACGTTTGACGAAGCTGGCGTCCACGCACGAACAGTTTGCCAATGCAACAAGCTTCGAGGAATTGCCCCAGCGTGCCGAACGTTTGGTGCTCGGCCTGGAACGGCTGCTCGTGGCGCTCAAGCTGAACAAGAACCCGGTGCTGAGTGCGAAGCTCGATCAACTCTTCAAAGATGTTCAATCGCGCCCGGATTTTTCGCCGAAGTTATTTGCCCAACATCTGAAAGCGTTCGCGGACGAGATTCCGCCGCGGGCGGCTGCCAAGCCGGAGTGAACTGTCCGAGCTGTTGTTGAAACTGTCTCCGCTGCTGCGCCCTTTTGTGACGTGTCCCGCGAAAACTATCTTGGCTCGCTCAACAAATGTGTGTACTCACGATTCACGCCATGACAAATCAGGAAAAGTCGTCCCCGCATTCTCCCGCCATCGATCATTCCGTCTCCTTGCCCTGGTGGAGATTGCTGAATCGCTACCACTGGTTTGTCTTTATCGTGGCTTCGCTGGCCTGGCTCTTCGATTGCCTCGATCAACAACTCTTCATTCTCGCGCGCAACAACGCCATCGGCTTTTTGCTTGGGCCGGATGCTGATCCGTCGAGGGTCAAAGAGTACGGCGGCTACGCCACGGCGATCTTTGTCGCCGGCTGGGCCACTGGCGGACTCATTTTCGGTTCGGTCGGCGATCGCATCGGGCGCGCGCGAACACTCGCGCTGACCGTGTTGCTGTATTCCGTCTGCACCGGGCTGAGCGCCTTTTCCCGAAATTTCACTGATTTCGCCATTTACCGCTTCATCACCGGCCTCGGTGTCGGCGGAGTATTCGGACTGGCCGTGGCCCTGGTCGCCGACGCCCTTCCAGAAACCGCCCGCCCCAAAGCTCTGGGCATGCTCCAGGCGCTCTCTGCCGTCGGCAACGTGACCGCCGGGCTGTGCAGCATGGCCGTCTCGGGCATGTCGCCTTCAGTGTCCTGGAAATATCTTTTTTGGATCGGCGCCGCGCCCGCTTTTCTTTGCCTCTTCATCATGCTGCGCCTCAAGGAACCGGAGAAATGGGTGAAGGCGCGCACCGCCAGCCGCGCGGTGGGCGGAAAAAAAATGGGATCCTACGGCGACATGTTGGGCGTCGGGCGCTGGCGCAAACCCGCCTTGCTCGGAATGCTCTTGTGCGTCGCCGGCGTGGTTGGCCTGTGGGGCGTGGGCTTCTTCAGTCCGGAACTCGTCGGTCCCGCGATGGACAAATCGCTGCGCGCCGAAGGGCTGAGCGACAAAGCATTGGCCTCAGCCAAGAACTGGTGGATGTCGATGAACCTGATCGTCCAGAACATCGGCGCGTTTGCCGGCATGATTTGTTTCAGCAAAATTGCGCATCGCTTCGGCCGGAAGAAAGCGTTCGCCGGCGGCTTCGTGATGGCGTTCCTAGCCACCATGTTTTTCTTCCTCAACTTCAATGGCAAGAGCGATCTCTGGATGAGTGCCGTCATGGGCTTTTTCCAACTGGGTTTGTTCGCCGGCTTCGCCATTTATCTGCCGGAACTTTTCCCGACGCGGCTGCGCAGCACCGGCACGAGTTTCTGTTACAACGTGGGCCGCTTCATCGCCGCCACGGGTCCGTTCTCGCTCGGCCTGCTGCAAAAAGCGCTCGGCGATAAAGCCGTCGCGGCGCTCCCGGCCACCGCGGACGCGATTGCGAAAGCCGACGCCAAGTTGAGCGCCTTCCGCGAAGCCGCCTGCTGGCTCAGCGCGATTTACCTCCTTGGCCTCGTGGTGCTGCCGTTCCTGCCTGAAACCAAAGGCCGCGCAATGCCGGAGGACTGAGGCTGGGGGCGAAAGGATTCTCGCATCGTTGGAGAATCCGCTTCCTTGCGTCGCCGGCTGCAACCTGGTCCAATGGCGCTTTTGAACGGGCTGCCAGACCAGAAAAGAAAAAGAGCGAAGCCGGTTTCATCCAGCTTCGCTCCTGAAATGGCTTTCGACTAGTAGCTGCTGCGTGTGCCGCTATATTCACGCCGGGGGCCGCGGCTGCTGTTGCCGTTGCCGCCACTACCGCCACCGCGCGATTCGCGCGGCTTGGCTTCATTCACCGTCAACGCCCGTCCATCGACGTTCTGGCCGTTCAACGCGGCGATGGCTGACTGCGCCTCTTCCGCCGTGCGCATGGTGACGAAGGCAAAGCCGCGCGGGCGTCCGCTTTCACGATCCGTCATCAGGTTGGCTTCCAGCACCGTGCCATGAACGCCAAAGGTAGTGTGAAGATCGTTTTCCGTGGCGTTGAACGGAAGATTCCCGACGAACAATTTATTGTTACTCATAGTTGTGATGTCGTGTAGAAGAACCCTTTTGCTCCAAACTGTTCCCGACCATCGGGTTTCGAATCATCACGGAACCGAGTTCACTTGAGGATTTACCAGACCTTGAAACGGACAAGCTATCTAACGAACGGCGGCAGAGTCGTTCACGCCGGGGGCAAAAGGGTTCTTCTACACGACATCACAACTATGAGTAACAATAAATTGTTC
>DATHKK010000140.1:0-4358 GCA_035489355.1 Candidatus Limnocylindria bacterium | reverse complement strand
ATGGCATCGCGGAAGTTGCGTGCAAGACGGCGGACGGGACTGTGGATGGCAATGGCAAAGTGATCGGCGACGCTAACGCGGATTGGCGCGACACGAACCGCAACTCGCGCACGTTTGGCCGGATTCTAAAAGGCCCGGAGTATTTCACCATCTTCGACGGACGCACGGGAGCGGCGCTCGCCACCGCGAATTACGTTCCCGAACGCGGCGATCTCGGCGCGTGGGGCGGCGTCGGCGGCAATGGCGGCAACGACAACGTCGGCAATCGTGTTGATCGCTTCCTCGCTTGCGTGGCTTATCTCGACGGCTCACGTCCGAGTGTCGCGATGTGCCGGGGCTACTACGGTCGCAGCGTGCTCGCCGCGTGGGATTGGCGCGACGGCAAGCTCACGCAGCGCTGGGTTTTTGATTCGAAGGACAAAGATAATCCGTTCTCCGGCCAGGGCGCGCACTCGGTCAGTGTGGCGGATGTCGATGGCGATGGCCGCGACGAAATCATTTGTCACTCGATGGTCGTGGATGATGATGGCAAAGGACTTTTCAGCACCGGTCTGCGCCACGGAGACGCACTTCACGTCGGCGATCTCGCTCCGGCACGACCGGGCCTCGAAGTGTTTGGCGTGCATGAGAATGAAGAGCGCAAATTCGGAACGCCCGGCACTGCCTGCTACGACGCCAGAACTGGAAAGATCATTTGGAGCGATTTTCCCGACGTCGATATTGGGCGTGGATTGTCCGCCGACATCGATCCGCGTCATCTCGGCGAAGAAATGTGGGGCGGCCCATCAGGTCTTCGCACCAGTCATGGCGAACGCATTGGCGACGCACCGCGCTCGGCGAACTTCGCCATTTGGTGGGACGGTGATCTGTTGCGCGAGTTGCTCGACCGCAATCGCATCTCGAAATGGAATTGGACCAACGCCACGCTTGAAACGCTGTTCACTGCCGAAGGAGCGACTTCGAACAACGGCAGCAAAGCCACGCCCGTCCTCTCCGGCGACATCCTCGGCGACTGGCGCGAGGAAGTGATCTTTCGCATGCCGGACAGCAAAGAGTTGCGCATCTACACCACAACCATTCCGACCACGAATCGCCTTTGCACCCTCATGCATGACCCGCAGTATCGGCTGAGCATCGCGTGGCAAAACGTTGGCTACAATCAGCCGCCGCACCCGGGCTTTTATCTCGGTAACGGAATGAAAACCCAGCCGCGCCCAAACATTGTCACGCGCCCGCGCACCCAATGAAAATAAACACGAGAGGTTTCCTCATTACCGTTGCATTCGCCTTTTCGGTCAACGCTTCGACGGCGCGCGCCGCCAGTTCTTGCCGGCGGCACGTTGCCAGAGCCGCCGGTGCGCAAGAGGGGTGTGCGTGTTCGGTCGTGCCTGAATGAAGCAAGCGTTCACTTGCTCGCGCCGTGGGGCTCCCTTAGAACTCGCGCGTGAAAAAGCAAACCGCGGTCTCCGACCCAGCGCCATTGTCTCCTGCGCAACGACGCTATTTTTATTTCACGGCGGGCATGACGGGCGGCGCAATCATGATCGTCGAAATCCTCGGCGCGAAAATGCTCTCTCCCTACGTCGGTACATCGCACTTCGTTTGGACGGCGCAAATTGCCATCACGATGATCGCGCTGGCGATTGGCTATTACATGGGCGGCTGGTTCGTGGACAAATCGCCGCGGGTCAGCGCGCTCTATTGGGCCATTCTCGCGGCGGCAGCGTATCTCGCCGGAACGGTCGCTGTTTGTGAGCCGGTGGCCTACTGGTGTCTCGACATCAAACCCTTCGCGCTCGGTTCGCTGCTCGCCTCAATGGCTTTGTTTTTTGTGCCCCTCGCATTGCTCGCCATGGTTGGACCTTTCTTTGTGCGCGTGTTGACTTCGACTGTTTCCAACGTCGGCGGAAACGTCGGACGTCTCACCGCGATCAGCACTTTCGGAAGTTTCGCCGGCACGATCCTCATCGGCTACGTGCTCGTTCCCTTTCTGCCGAACTCGTGGACGATGTACATCACCAGCTTGCTTCTCGCCCTGTTGGCATTGGTCCATTTCGCGACCTGGCGCAACGAAAAGGAATCCATCGTGCCCGTGATTCTGCTCCTCGCGGGCCTTGCGTTCATCGGCTACGGCGGCGTACGCCGGGATCAACTGCGGCATGCGAAGGCCGGCGAAAAGTTTTATGGCAACTCCAACTTCGGAATGTTGCAAGTGCTCGACGACGGCGGCACGCGCTATTACCTGAACGATTATCTCGTTCAAAATATTTACGACACGAACGCCCATCAAAGCACCGCAGTCTTCACTTACATGCTCAATGGTCTCGCGCACACTTACACCAGCAATCTCCACGACGTGCTGTGCATCGGGCTGGGCGTCGGCATTACGCCGATGGAATTCGCGCGCACGGGGGCGAAGGTCGATGTCGTGGAAATCAATCCCGCGGTCGTGCCCCTGGCGCAACGATGGTTCGATCTGCAGCCCGAGAAGTTGAACATCACGATTGGCGATGGCCGCACGTTTTTGAATAGCTGCGCCAAAAAATATGACGCCGCGGCCCTCGATGCTTTTCTCGGCGAATCGTCGCCGTCGCATTTGATGTCGCGCGAAGCGTTCACCGCCATGCGCCGCGTGTTGAAACCGGGTGGCACACTCGTCATCAATACGTTCGGCAATTTTCGCCCTGGCTCGGATTTTTTCACCACGTCGCTCTACAAGACGCTCACGAATGTGTTCACGAGTGTGCGCATCCACACTGCCGGGGAAGATCGAAATGTTTTCTTTGTTGCGTCGGACCGCAGCACTCTCGACTTCGTGAACCCGCCGGACTCGCGCCACGTTCACTCACGCGTCCGGGCCGACGTGGAAAAAGCTTATGCCGGGATGATCGAGCCGGGACGAGAATATCCGGGCCTCACGCTTAACTTGGCCCATGGCCGTGTGCTCACGGACGATTTCAATCCGGTGGAGTTCTTCGACGCAGCCAACCGGGAGAAAGTGCGCCGCAACCTCGCGCTCAGCATGCGCTCGCGGGATGGCCGGGAATAAGAGGCGGCGACTGGCAGCGCAACCGTCTCATTATCTCACGCGATGTCGAAGGCCTTGCGCAGCATCGCGATACTCTTGGGCACCGCAGTGTCCGCCGCTTCCTTGCCCTCGAACTCGAGCGTCACGTAGCCGGTGTAATTCGCATCCGCCAAAATCTTCGCGATCTGTTTATAGTCGAGATCGAGCGTGTACCATTCGCCACCGCCGTAATAAGTTTTCGCCTGCACGTACACCGTCTTGGGCGCGATCTGTTTCAACTTGTCGTAAGGCTCTTCGAGAAAATTCCCGGTGTCCATCAACGCGCCGATCCACGGCGAGTCAAAGGCGTTTACGATGCGCAGCAATCCTTCCGGCGTCCGGCTCAGGCCCCAGTGATTCTCGATCGCCAACACCACGCCGCAGTATTCCGCCTTCAGCAAACATTTTTCGAGTGACTCGATGCACCACTTGAAAGCGTCGTCTTCCTTGTAACCGGGCAGGGCGGGTTCGATGCCGCGCGCCGCCATCAGCGCATCGAAATCCTTGATCGTGTTCCAACGTCCCGAGTTCACGCGCAGACACGGCACGCCCAGCTCGTAGGCGATGTCCAGGCACTTGTGCGTGTGCTCCAATTGCGTCTGCAAATTAGCTTTGTCCGGGCTGACAAAATTCTGGTGAATGGAAAGGCAACTCAGTCCCACGCCATGGCGCAGGGCGTGCCGTTTCAACTTCCGCAGGTGCGACCGGTGTTCCGCGGTGAGCGGTTCCTTTTCCGGGATGTCCATCTGGCGGTGCAAAATATCGACGCCGCTGACGCCGAGGGCGCCGGCCTTTTCAATGACCTCTTCAATGGAAACTTTCGGCGGTCGGAAGTGCCAATACGAGTAGCTGGCGAGGCCCAGTTTCACTTTCGGCTTCGGCGGTACGGGCGCATCACTGGCCGCTGGCAACGGCGTGACCGTGGCGGCCGCGAGCGCGGAGGTTCCCGCCAGTTTCAAAAAGTTGCGTCTGGATTGAAACTTCATGCGCGGATGGAAGCACGAACGGGCCGCCATACGAAGTCAGAAATTCTTCGTGTGTTTCCCGCTTCATGTTTAAGTGGTCGCCGTGAACGAAACAGATTGGGAGGGACGCTATCAAAGCGGCGAAATGCCGTGGGAGAAAGGGGAGCCTTCGCCGGGGCTGGTGGACTTCCTGGCGGCGCATCCTGAACTACCACGCGGCACGGTGCTCGTGCCGGGCTGCGGCATGGGCCATGATGTGCGCGCCTGGGCGAGCGCTGGCTTCGTGGGCACCGGGATGGATTTAGCGCCGTCGGCAATTCGTCTGG
>DATHKK010000139.1:0-2700 GCA_035489355.1 Candidatus Limnocylindria bacterium | reverse complement strand
CGTGGACCCACCAAGAGTGAGGTGTCGTTGGGAAACGGAATGCAGACGTCGCCCGGCACCAATCGCGCCGCGACCTGCGAAACACAGAAATTCCAGGCCGCCCGTGTTCCTTCGCGCTCGTGCAAGGGGTGATGAGCCACTGAGCGCAGCGTCGCGAGCAGTTTGGTGATGAAATTCATTACGATCCGCAGAGCGACAACTCGGTCCCGAGCGGCTCGCGCCGCAGCGTCTTCACCGCCGAATCTCAAGTCAACGGAAAAGCTGCCGGTGCGCCGATACGCAGGCCGCGGATTTTAGCGTTTGACCCGCCTGTGCAGCCGTGGCTACGTTGCGCGCTCAATTTTCAAAGTCTCTATGTTCGGAACAATTCGCCGTCATCAAAAGTGGTTGCTGTTCGTCGTGGTGATCCTCGTGATCATCAGCTTCGTCATTTATTTCGATCCCAGCTTGAGCAGCAACCGCGGCAGCGGCGACTCGGCGCCGAAAGCCCTCGAACTCAATGGCAAAAAGGTCACGCAAAAAATGCTCAAGGATGCCGCGCGCGAAGTGCGCCTCATCTATTTCCTCAACACCCGCAAGTGGCCGGAGGAAGACGAAAACGCGAAGCAGAACGGTTTTGATCTCACGGACGAAGCCTACCTGCGCTTGTTCCGGGGCGCCAAAGCCGAAGAGGCCGGCATTCGCGTCGCGGACATTATCGTCGCGGAAAATGCCAAGCGCTTCCTGGGCGATTACCCGCTGGAACGTTTTGAAAAAGAAGTCCTGATTCCCAACCAGCTCACCGCCGAGGACTATCTGCGGTTCATCCACAACGAAGCGGCGAACCAGCAATTAATGGCCGTGGTCGGCGCCGCGGGACGGCTCGTCACGCCGGCGGAAGCCGAGGCGCTCTACCGCCGCGATCATCAGGAAGTCTCCGGCGACATCGTGTTCTTTCATCTCACGAACTACTTGGACAAAGTGGTCATCACCAACGGCGCGCTGACGAATTTCTACGCACAGCGTCCCGTGCGCGTCCCGGACAAGGTGCGTGTCAGCTATGTGGAATTTTCACGGTCCAATTTTCTCGCCGATGTGGACAAGCAAATGGAGGCCATGACCAATCTCGCCGCTGCGTTGCGCGAGAGCTATTACAAAGCCGGCGCCAGCAATTTCAAAGACACCAATGGCGTCGTGCTTTCGGAGAGCAATGCTATCGCGCGCATCAAGGAAAACGAGCGTCAGCGCGGCGCCATGATGTTCGCGGCGAGGAAGGCGAACGAATTCGCGAACCAACTCTACGACAAGCAACCGGTCACCGTAGAAACGTTTGAGAAACTCGCGGCCACGAACGACTTGCCTTTGCAGGTCTCGCTGCCTTTCGATCACGATGACGGTCCAACCAATCTCAACGTCTCGGGAAAATTTGCCGAAATCGCCTTCACGTTGGATCCGGTGGCGAACCCTATTTCCTTCACTCCCGTGGACGGCGAGAACGGCTATTACCTCATGGCGATCAAAGAGAAAATCCCGGGTCGCTTCGAGCCGTTCGAAGCCGTGAAGGACAAAGTCGCCGAGGACTACAAACGCTACAGCGCGTTCACGCTCGCCTACGCTGACGCGACGAACTTCGTGGGCAAAGCCACCAACCTTCTCGCGCAGAGCAAGACGTTCGAAGAAGCCGCGTTGGGTTCAAAGCTGAAAGTGGAGACGCTGCCGCCCATTTCGCGGAGCACCGAGTCAGTGACGAATCTTGACGAACAGATCGATATTCGACGGCTCAAATCCGTGTTGCTTTCGCTCGAAGCGAACAAGGTCAGCGGATTCAATCCAAACCCGCCCGATGGTGGCTACGTGGTTTACGCCCGCGCCAAGCTGCCGTTCGACGACGCCAAGATGAGCGCAGAGTTGCCGAAGTTTCTGGCTGAGTTGCGTTACCGCAAGCAGGCGGAAATCTTCAACCGCTGGTTCAGCAAGGAAGTTGAAATGGCGAAACTCCCGTTGCCCGGCCGCGCGAAACGAACGGGTGCGCCGGGGCCGAGCTAGTTGCGAGTTGAATTGTCCAGCCCGAGGATGGACGCGGCATGACTGATCTTAAATCCACCGCTCCAACCCCGATTAAATTATCGGCGCCGCAGACGCACGAGTTCTGGGAAATTCCCGTCGTGTTCGAGGACGAACATCTGCTGGCCATCAACAAGCCGGCGCGTCTGCTCACCTCACCCGATCGCTACGACGCTGCGCGGCCGAATCTTATGCGCCTGTTGCACGACGGGATCGCGCAAGGCAAGCCGTGGGCGAAAACGCGCGGGCTTGTTTACCTGGCGAACGCGCACCGGCTCGATTTCGAAACGACCGGCGTATTGCTGCTGGCCAAAGACAAGCCGACCTTGATCCAAATCGCGGATCTGTTCGGCAATGAAAAGCCGCTCAAGACTTACATCGCGATCGTTCAGGGAACTCCCGAGCAAGATGAGTTCGAAGTCGATGCTGCCATCTCTCCGCACCCGACGAGCATTGGCTTGATGCGGATCGATCCCAAGCGCGGCAAGAAATCGAAAACTGTATTCACGGTGCTGACAAAATTCCGCGGCTACACGCTGCTGAAATGCCAACCGCTCACCGGCCGCACGCATCAGATTCGCGTTCACCTGCGGCACGTGAACCTGCCGATTCTCGGCGACTCTCTCTATCGCGGCGGGAAACTTTTCCTGTCGGAGA
>DATHKK010000138.1:0-6299 GCA_035489355.1 Candidatus Limnocylindria bacterium | reverse complement strand
AGATTGGCTGCGGTCTCCGACTCGCATCTCTTTCTCCAATCACGACCGCGCGCCACTGCGGTGCAGCGCATGCGCCATCAGTTGACCGAGAATTACAACGCCACGCTGCTCGTGGATGGCGTGCAAAACCTTCCGCGCTACGACGAGGACGAAGCTTTGGCGTGGGAAGATTGGAACGCGCGGCGCATTTCTCCAAAGAAAATTCTCGGCGAAGGATTGATGGCGGCGGCGGCCTGGCAAAGTGTCCTCGCCATCGATGCGGTGAAGCACGGCGTGGGTTCCGCGTTCGTCAGCATCGTGGGGACGAACCAGCAAGCCATCGGCGCGGCATTCAGCGGGGTTGGGCGAGACTCCGTCGAGCCGTAACTTTTTTACGTTCGGCCCGGTTACCGCCGGCCCGATTCGCCCGCTCGCGCCCGGCGAAATTCAGCACGCCCGCCCGTTCGATTGGGCCGTTCACTGACGGGAAGGGCCATCCACTACGGGACTACGAGATTCAGCCCCGGAAAGTTTGGCCGAAAGTCCGCAGGGTTGCTGGTGAGAAGGCCGTCGAAGCGCGAAGCAAAGGCACCAATCAGAATGTCGGCGATGGGCCGCTTGGGAACTTTGCCGGAGCGTTTTGCCAGCACATGGCGATGCCACGCCTCATGCGCGGTGGTCGTGTCGGCAAGCGTCCACGTCTCAGGCCAGTTGGCTCCGAGCTTGAGCAGAAATTCATCCAGCGCTTTGGCCTCGCCATTGAACACTGGAGCCAGTTCCACGTAAGTCACGGGGCAGATGGTCAGACCCTCGGGCCGCTTCGAGTCGATGAGCGTGGCGGAAGCGACGCCGAACGATGGATCGTTTTCTGCCACGTCGATCAGCAGGCAGGTGTCGATGACCCACGCCATTCAGTCCCGCTCCCCTTCGCGCAGTTCAGCCATCCAGCCGGCGGTGGGACGGGCCTCGGCGCGAAAGCGGCGGGCGAAACCCAGCAGCGCCCGCGCTCCGACCGGCGCGGCGGGCGCGGGAGCGAGCGGCTCCTGCGCTTGCAGCCAGACGAGCAATTGCCGCGCGTGCTGTTCATCCAGGTGCTTCACCTTTTCAATGGCCAGTTCGATGGCGCTCATGGCGAAAACCCTACCACAGCGTCGAGAATGGCAGCAAACACTCCTGCGCTCGTTTCCCGCGAGCGAGAGTTGTTCCAGCCGTAACCTGGCTCCGAAATCGCATGGGTGGCACGGGCAGCGCACGTTATAAATGTTCGGGCCGCACTCCCCGGGCCGCACTCCCATTCCGCGCGGCAGGTTGCCGCGCGGCACAGGCGAGTCGCCTGTGCTACCCAGTTTCCGCCGGCCGGATTCGTCCGCGCGCGCCCGACGAAATTCATCACGCCCGCCCGTTCGACCGGGCCGTGCCCTGACTGGAACGGCCCTCCCACGCTGGCCAGCCCGACTCGGCGGGACAGGAGATGTCAGACCATAGTTGACGCTGCTGTCACCTATAGATTACACTGCGCCGGTGCTGGAGAAGGAGATCAAGAAGCTGGAGCTTCAAAACGGACTCGTCCCGTTTGACGAGTGGTTTGATTCCCTTCGTGATCGGAAAATGCAGGCGGCGGTTGATACTCGTCTGGCCCGGGTGCGCGCTGGAAATTTCGGCGACCACAAATCCATGGGTGGCGGAGTCTTTGAGTTGCGCATCGCCCTCGGCCCCGGCCTGCGTGTCTATTACGGGTTGGAGGGCCGGCAGGTCGTCGTCCTTCTAGGTGGCGGGGACAAGGGCAGCCAGTCGCGCGACATCCGCCGCGCGCAACAATTATGGAAGGAGTTACATGCGTCTGAAAAATTACAGAACTGACCTGCTCAAGCGGCTGCGCGAGCCTGAATACGCCGCCGAATACCTCGCGCAAGTGCTGGCGGAAAAGGACAACGCGGCCTTCCTCATCGCGCTCAAGGACGTGGTGGAAGCCGGCGGCGGCGTGGGATCACTGGCTGGGCGCGTCGGTCTCAAGCGACCGAGCCTCTACAAGATTCTGTCGAAGAACGGCAACCCCACCCTCGCCACGTTGCAGGAGATTTTGGAACCGCTGGGCCTGCGCGTTTCCATCGCTTTGGACGAAGCAGCCTGAGCGCCCGCTCGCGCCCGACGAAATTCAGCACGCCCGCCCGTTCGACCGGGCCGTTCACGGACTGGAACGGCCCTCCCACGCTGGCCACCCCGACTCGGCGGGACAGGAAATTTTGGAACCACTGGGAATGCGAATCTCCGCGTGGATGCGGAAGTTCAAGTTGACACCTTCTCCCGATACGCTTCGCATCTGGCCATGCGGCCCAATGAGTTTGAGGATGCGAAACTCCTCTGGAAAATGTTCTACGCTCAGCAGTGCTTCAAGCACGCACAAGCAGCGGCTGAACACATCCTCAAGGACAAGCTGGCAGAAGACAGCCCTCTGTTTTATCCGCTCATCACGGCTGTCTATGTGGTGTACGGAAAACCATTTGGAAAATCTCGCGGCGTTGGACGCTTGGGAGAAGAGATGATTCCTGCCGAGCACTTGGAACTTCACCGTTTGCTTTTGGAACATCGTGATCAGCTTTACGCTCACACGGATTCAACGAGCTTCGAGTTGCCCGATTGCGGGCCAGCCAATCAAGTGCGTGTGCTGCGATTGCCATCCGAGGCAAGGTTGTTCGCCACGCAATTTTGTGCTCGGCCTCCGCTCCTGCCGGCTGTCATTGAGTTGTGCGGCAAGCTTCAAGAGAAGGCTGATTACCATGTGAGCAAACTGTTTGAACGGTACAGAACGCGCGTGCCGAGCCGGGTCGGCGAGTACGCGATAAATGTGTACGACCAAGCGGGTGATTTCTTTACGGCAGAAGCCCCGCTGGTGCTCAAAGGAAGTGGAAGATGAATCCTCAAAGCCGACCTGAACGCCTGTTCCGCTACTTTCCGGCAGCGGCATCTGACTTTTTCTCTACGAAGAAACTTTGGGTTTCCGCACTCAAGGATCTTAACGATCCTTTTGATGCGCTCCCTCGGTTCGACATCATGCTGGAGATGCAAAGACAGCGCGAGATTGAGGCGTTTGGCTGTCCGATACCTGAGTTGGAGCGCGAGTCCCGTGATTTTTGTGCCGAGGGAAATGAGGCGGTGGCAGAAAAATATCGTGATTTGGTGAACGAAGGACTGAGGTTGGTTTGTTTCTCTGAAAAAGTGGACGAACTGCTGATGTGGGGTCACTACGCATCGTCCCACAAAGGATTTGTGATTGAGTTTGATCCGAAGCACCCCTTGTTTTTGCCAGATGAATTTGGGCCGGTCGATTACCCGAATAGCGACGAACGGTTGGCCATCGAGGACGCTCAGCAAAGTCATGATGATTTCCGGAAGATATTGTTCAGAAAGAGTCACGACTGGATTTACGAAGGAGAGTGGCGGCTTGTGAAAACGTCCAATGCTTTGAGACTTGGGGACCGACGTGATGGAAAAAAATTGCGTTACTTGGAGCTTCCTACTGACGCGGTTCGCGCCCTGTATTTTGGGTGGCAAATTCCTACAGAGAACCGTGATGAACTTCTTCACTCACTCAAGACTGACGAGTGGCAACGGCAACGCGTCGAGGTGTTCATCATGCGCCCTCACAAAATAAAATACGCCGTCGTACCAATTCTTTGGGAGCAATGGCGGGACAAGCCGAACACGTTCGGGGCGGAACTAGATCGACTGGTTCCTTAGCACAATTTTTCAAAGCTGGTTGAATCAAAATGCTGCCGACCCCAGATAACGAAAACCGTTCTCTGATTAGTCGCCCTGGCAGGTTGCTTGAAAAAGCAGAATCCGGAGTGAAGCGCGTTCTTGCGGAGATGGTCGCTGATGTGCTTGGACTGGCGCCTGTCGAGGATGCGGAATTATTGTTCCAGACCGGTGCTTCCTACCACAGAAAGCAGGATTACGGCGAGGCAGTGAAGTATTTGCGCAAGGCGGCTCAGGCGAACCACGCACGCGCGCAATATATCCTTGGTCTTTGTTGTCACGAGGGGACAGGCACTCCGTCGGACAATGTGGAAGCTGTGACGTGGTTCACGCGTGCTGCAACACAAGGGCATGCTGATGGGCAACACAGCCTTGGTTTCTGTTACGCAAGCGGTCTTGGAGTTCGTCAAGACCACGCCCAATCTGTTGGCTGGTATCGCAAAGCGGCGGAACAGGGCAACGCCCAAGCTCAGAATAACTTGGCAAAATGTTATCAGAATGGATGTGGTGTTCCTCAGAATTACGACGAGGCAGTGAAATGGTTTCTGGAAGCTGCGCGGCAAGGTAACACCGAAAGCCAGTATGGCCTCGCGTATTGCTACATCCACGGTCAAGGCGTTACTCAGAGTTATGTGTGGAGGCAGCCAAGTGGTACCGAAAGGCAGTTGAACAGGGACACGAACGTGCTCGAAAGGCCTTGGAGGTGATCGAGAAGTTCATGACCGCTGAGGAGATCGCTGAAGCTCAACGTCGCTGCTTGGATGCCGAATAAATTCACTGAAAGCCGATCCGATATGCTGAACAGCAGATGGACTCTTCTCGACACTGAGACCACGGGCTTCGCTGCGCCTGTCTTCGTCGTCGAGTTGGCTGCGCAGCGGATGCAGGGCTGGAATCCAGACGGCGAACCATTCCGCAAGTTGCTCAACCAAAATGCAGACATTCCCGCTGAGGTGTCGCGCGTTCACGGTTACACGCGCGAGATTTTGGAGCGCGATGGCGAGCCGCCGCACGAAGTCTATCGGGAGTTTGCCGAATACACGGGCGGCCTGCCGCTCGTGGCCTTCAATCTGGAATACGATCTGGACGACGTGCTGACGCCGGAGTGGGCGCGGTTGCGCATCGCCGCCATCGGCCGCCGGGGACTCTGTGCGCTGCGGTTGGCCCAGCGCCTTCTCGATCCCGTGCCCGCCGGCAACTGCAAGCTGCAAACCCTGCGCCAGTATTATCGACTGCCGGAACGCGGCGCGCACACGGCGCTGGGCGATGTGCAAACGGTCGCGGATTTGTTTGCCCAGGTGCTCCGCCCCATCGCCGAGCATCGCGGCCTGGATACGTGGGAAAAGCTGGCGGCCTACGCGGCGGAAGAATGGTTTCCGTCGCGCATCGCGTTCGGCAAACACAAGGGGCGGTTGATTCAGGAAGCGCGGCACGATGCGGTGTTGCGGCGCTGGCTTGACTGGCTGGCTGGTTCTTCCAACGCCCGCAGCGCACGCATGGGCCGCTGGTATTTGCAGCAACTGGAAATCACGGCGGACCCGTCGGCGGATGGCGCGGTCTTTGCCGCGCCGGAAATGGAGAGCATCGGCGAGCGTCCCGGAGCAGTGCGCGCAGCGGGACTGGCCGCGCTGGTCATCTACGTGAACCCGGAGTTGGAGCAATTGCGGCAGCTTGTCGCCGGGGCCAGGGCGCGGCTGGCGGAATTGGAGTCCGGTTACACGAGGGAGAAGTCGCGCGTGGATGCGATGCAGGCCGCGCTGTTCCGGCGTTTGCGCGAGCATTACCAGAAGCGCGACCGGCTGCGGCTGGTGCTGGATTATCGGAAGAAGTATCTCGATCTCCTGCTGCGTGGCGGTGAGGAGGAGGCGAAACAGGCCGAGGCGGATTACGAACAGGCCAGAACGCAGGCGGACAAGGATTACGAGGAGACAGCGGCAGCCGTGGCGGACAAAAAGCAACTGACGCCGGACGAGGAAGCGGAGTTGAACCGGCTGTGGAAGAAGCTGGTCAAGCTGTATCATCCCGACCGCTTCGCGCACGAACCCGACAAGCTGGCCACGTACGAGAAGCTCACGGCGGCCATCAACCGGGCGAAGGACAATGGCGACATGGCTGCGCTGCGGGAGATCGCCGAAGACCCGCACGGGTTCATTCTGCGGCAAGGGTGGGCAAGCCTCGACTTCACGGACGAAATCGAACTCGCGCAACTGCGTCGTCTGCACGAGACGTTGCAACTGGAAATCGTGGCCGTCATCGAGTCGCTGAACCAGTTGAGGGAAAGCCCCGACTACGAGCTTTGCCAGATCAGCGAGCAGAAGCCCGGCGTGCTGGAGGAACTGGCGGCGGAGCGGGCCGCGTTGCTGACGCAGGAAAGCGCGGAACTGGAAGTACAGGCCAGCCGGCTGGCAAAGGAAATCAAGGAGTTGGGCGGGGTCGAAGGAGCGAGGATTCTTTAGGAGCCAGACGCGACACCGCCAGCTTGCGCACCTTTTCCTCGCTCGGCGGCTCCGCTTGGTATGCACCGAAATCACCGAACCAATGTTTTTTCGCGAGGCGATACATCC
>DATHKK010000137.1:0-2733 GCA_035489355.1 Candidatus Limnocylindria bacterium | reverse complement strand
CGGCGCGCCTTGTGACGAGAATTCTCATCCGCATCTCGACGCCAACGGGAAGATTGCGCTCGTTCACAACGGCGTCATCGAGAACTACGATCGGCTTAAGCAACGGCTCATCGCGGCGGGGCATAAATTTGTTTCTGACACGGACACGGAAGTTCTGGCTCACCTCGTGGGCGATCATTACGCGCGCCTAACGCCTGCTGGCGCGAATGGCCCGCCGGCCCACCCGATGGCGCGCGCGGTGAGCAATGCGTTGGCTGAAGTCATTGGGGCCTACGGCATCGCCGTCGTCTGCTCGGATTTTCCTGGCGTCATCGTCGGCGCGCGGCGCGGCTCCCCACTTATCATTGGGATTGGCAACAATGAACACTTTCTTGCGAGCGATGTGACCGCCGTCGCCTCGCACACGCGGCAGGTTGTTTATCTCCAGGACAACGACATCGTGACGCTCACGGCTGACGCGTTCACGGTCACGAATGCCGGCGAAGCGAGCGCGAACGTGCAGATCAGCCAAATCGATTTCGAGGCCAGCGCGGCCGAACGCGGTGAGTTTGCGCATTACATGCTCAAGGAGATTTTTGAGCAGCCGCGCACCATCGAGAATGCGCTGCGTGGACGCATTGATCGCGATGCGAGCACTTCGAAGTTTGGTGGGCTGAACATGTCACTGGCGGAATTGCGCTCCGTGAATCGTATCGTCATCGCGGCGTGCGGCACAAGCTGGCACGCCGGATTGGTGGGCGAACATTTGTTCGAAGAGCTGGCCCATCTTCCGACGGAAGTGGAGTACGCGAGCGAGTTTCGTTACCGCAATCCGCCCATCGATCCGCACACGCTGGTGCTGGCCATCACGCAGTCCGGTGAAACGGCGGACACGCTCGCCAGCCTCCGCGAAACGCAAAGGCGCGGCCATAAGGTGCTCGCCATCTGCAATGTCGTCGGGAGCACCATCGCGCGCGAAGCGGACGGCGGAATTTATCTTCACGCCGGTCCCGAGATCGGCGTGGCGTCCACGAAGGCGTTCACTTCGCAGGTCACTGTGCTCGCCTTGCTGGCGCTGCTGATGGGCCGCATCCGGCAGCTTTCGTTGAATCGCGGCCGTGAATTCATCGAAGGACTCGAAGCGATTCCGAAGCAAATCGAATCAGTGCTGAAGCAAAGTTCCGCCATCGAAAAGCTCGCGAAGAAATACGCCAACGCCGAAGACTTCTTTTTTCTCGGCCGCCTCATCAACTTCCCGGTCGCACTCGAAGGCGCGCTGAAGTTGAAAGAAATTTCGTACATTCACGCCGAAGGCTATCCCGCCGCCGAGATGAAGCACGGACCGATCGCCATGATCGACGAGCGCACGCCCACGGTGGTGCTCGTGCCACACGACGCGATGTACGAGAAAACCTTTAGCAATCTTGAAGTTGTGCGCGCGCGCAAAGGTCCCGTCATCGCGATCACGACCGAAGACAACGACTCCATTGCGCGCCAGGTGGATGATGTGATTTACGTGCCTAAGACTCTCGAGGGTCTTTTCCCACTCGTGAGTGTCGTGCCCTTGCAACTGCTCGCCTACCACATCGCGGTGGCGCGCGGCTGCGACGTGGACAAGCCGCGCAACCTCGCCAAGTCCGTGACGGTGGAGTAGGAGATCCTTCTCAACTCACGCTCGTGTATCGGACGAATAAAGTTCCGAACTTCCAAATAAAGTCCCGAACAAGACAATAAAGTTCCGAACTTCGATTTCGGTGGTTCAGATGCTTCCATCCGATTGATGTAGGCAGGGAATATGTTTTGGACTGAGGGATAAAGTCCTGAACTCGGGAATAAAGTTTGGACTGATGATTATCGAACCCACCGGCGCATAAGGGTGAGTTTCCAAATCGCGGTGTTGCGGGAATATTGTCCCGAACTTCTGTTAACTATAACCGCAGGCTCGCGTGCTGCATTCGTCGGTTTGATTCCGACCTGCGCCTCCACACTGGAACTACTCTTGCACTACTCGCTTGAAACGCTTTGAGCGTCTCTTTCGAAGAAGGTGTGTCTTTGGGTCGAATCGTTGAATAAGCGTCGGGGGAAAGCCGACTCTCGCCTTATTCGAGGCCCCATCCAGAACTTTCAGAAATAATTCCGGGCGATCGAAGTCCGGCCCAGGAAAGCCCAGCAAAAGAATAACTTCTATCGTGTCAGTGGGCTTTTGCGAAGCCCAACGCAATCAGGCGATGATTTCTTTTATCGGGCCGCCTTCTTCGACCAGGCGCATCGTTCGACCAAGGGATTGCACTTCCATCTTTTTATGGTTGAGGCCGAGTTGATGGAGAATCGTCGCGTGCAGGTCGCTGTAGTAATGCGGCGAATCAACGGCCTTGTATCCCACTTCATCCGTGCCGCCGTGGACGATGCCGCCTTTAATGCCTCCGCCGGCCATCCATGAGGTGTAACCCTTGGGATTATGATCGCGGCCAGTGGTGTTCTGCGACCACGGCGTGCGCCCGAACTCGCTCGTCCAGACGACGAGTGTTTCGTCCAGCATTCCGCGTTGTTTCAAATCCTTGATCAATCCGGCAATCGGCTTGTCCGTCGCGCGGCAAAGCGGCCCGTGCGTTTTCATGTCGCCATGTGAATCCCACGCGCCGTTGCCGCCGCCCGCGTGGCAAATCTGGATGAAGCGAACTCCCTTTTCGGCCAGTCGCCGCGCCAGCAACAGTTGTTTGCCGAATTCCTCCGTCTCCTTTTCGCCGATGCCAT